>CANJOI010000008.1 GCA_947475365.1 Fidelibacterota bacterium
CGGCGTCGTGGTCATGAGGCGCTTGGTTTCCTCGTCAAAGCGCTGCGACCAATCGAAGGCGGCGTCGGGAGTCTGCCAGTTCATGCGGCGCAGGTTGTGCACCACATTGCCGCTGGCGGCGATCAGGATGCCCTTGTCACGCAAAGGTGCCAGCCGCGCGCCCAGCTCCAGGTGTTCGGCGAAGGATTTCCTGGCGTCCAAGGACAGCTGCAGCACCGGCACATCGGCCTTGGGGAAAGCATGCACCAGCACCGACCAGGTGCCGTGATCCAGGCCCCAGGTGGTGTCGGGCGCGGCGCCTACCGCCGCGGCAACTTCCTGCGCGATCTCCGGCGACCCCGGCGCGGCGTATGTCACGGCCGAGAGCGCTGGCGGGAAGCCATGGAAATCGTAGATGGTCTTGGGCCTGGCCTCGGCGGTGACGCGGGTGCCCTCGCCCAGCCAATGGGCCGACACCATGAGGATACCGCGCGGCTTGGGGATGCTGTCGCCGAAGGCACGCCACGCCTCGGTGTAGCGATTGCGTTCCAGGGCGTTCATGGGCGAGCCATGCCCGAAGAAGACGGCGGGGAGAGAGTGGGTCATGGGGAGAATGTAGGTGGAGAACGCGCCTTGCGCCACCAAGTCCCCCCTCTTGCGAGGGGAGGACTTTGACAGGCCCTTGAGCGGCTTTAAGCGTGCTGGTGCACCAGTTCGGTCTTGGTCACGCCCTTTTCAACGCTGCGGATCAGCACATAGAACACCGGCGTCAGGAACAGGCCGAAAACCGTGACGCCGAGCATGCCGGAGAACACCGCCACGCCCATGGCGTGGCGCATTTCGGCGCCGGCGCCTGACGACAGCACCAGCGGCAGCACACCCATGATGAACGCCAGCGAGGTCATGAGGATCGGGCGCAGGCGCAGGCGGGCGGCTTCCACCGCGGCCTCCACCATCGACCGCCCCTGGATCTCCAGCTCGCGGGCGAACTCCACGATCAGGATGGCGTTCTTACAGGCCAGTCCGATCAAGACGAAGAAGCCGATCTGGGTGAACAGGTTGTTGTCGCCGCCCGTGATCCAGACCCCGCCGATGGCGCCAAGCAGACACAGCGGCACGATCAGGATGATGGCCAGCGGCAGGAACAGGCTTTCGTACTGCGCCGCCAGCACCAGGTAGACCAGCAGCACGCAGATCGGGAACACGATCAGCGCGGTATTGCCCGAGAGTATCTGCTGGTAGGTCAGCTCGGTCCACTCGTAGCCCATACCCGGCGGCAGGGTCTCATCCAGGATCTTGGTGATCGCCGCTTGCGCCTGCCCCGTGGAATAGCCCGGCGCCGGGCCGCCGTTGAGGTCGGCCGAACGGTAGGCGTTGTAGCGCATGGCGCTGTCCGGGCCGCTGGAGGACGACACATCCACCACGGCGCCCAAGGGCACCATGCGGCCTTCGAAGTTGCGGGTCTGCAGCTTCAGGATCGAGTCAGGCGACGAGCGGAACTCCTTGTCCGCCTGCGCCACCACCTGATACGTGCGCCCGAACTTGTTGAAGTCGTTCACATAGAGCGAGCCCAGGTAGATCTGCATGGTGTTGAACACATCCTGCACATCCACGCCCAACTGCATGGCCTTGGTGCGGTCGAGGTTGGCGAGCAGCTGCGGCGTATTGATCTCATAACCCGTGAACACGCCGGCCAGTTCCGGCGTCTTGGCCGCCTTGGCGGTCACCTGCTTCATGGCCGCGTCGAGGGCCTCGTAACCCTGGTCGGTGCGGTCCTCCACCTGCAGCTTAAAGCCGCCGATGGTGCCGAGACCCTGCACGGGCGGCGGCGGGAAGATGGCGATGAAGGCATCCTGCACGCCCATGTACTTCTTCTGCAGGCTCTGCGAGATGGCGAAGCCTGACAGGGCCGCGCCCTTGCGCTCCTCGAACGGCTTCAGGCTGACGAACACGATGCCGGCGGACGGACTGTTGATGAAGCCGTTGATGGAAAGACCCGGGAACGCGATGGCGCTTTCCACGCCCGGTTCCTGCAGCGCGATCTCGGACATCTTGCGGATCACCGCTTCGGTGCGGTCGAGGGTGGCGCCGGCGGGAAGCTGCGCGAAGCTCACCAGGTACTGTTTGTCCTGCACCGGCACGAAGCCCGGGGGCACCATCTGGAAGCCGAACCAGGTCAGCGCGATCAGGGCGCCGTAGACCGCGAGCGCGCCGGTCTTGCGGCCCAGGATGCCGACCACACCCTTGCCGTACTTGTCCGAGCTGCGGCCGAAGAAGGAATTGAAGCGGCGGAAGAAACCGCCGAACACCTTGTCCATGCCGCGGGTGAGCGCGTCCTTGGGCGCGCGATGGTCCTTGAGCAAGGTGGCGGCCAGGGCCGGCGACAGGGTCAGCGAGTTGAAGCCCGAGATGATCGCCGAGAAGGCGATGGTCAGCGCGAACTGGCGGTAGAACTCACCGGTCAGGCCGCTGATGAAGGCGATCGGCACGAACACCGCCAGCAGCACCAGGGCGATGGCGATGATGGGTCCGGTCACTTCATCCATGGCCTTGAGCGTGGCGTCACGCGGATTGAGGCCATTCTCAATGTTGCGCTCGACATTCTCGACCACAACGATGGCGTCATCGACCACGATGCCGATGGCCAGTACCAGGCCGAACAGGGACAGCGCGTTGATCGAGAATCCGAACAGATGCATGGCCGCGAAGGTGCCGACGATGGACACGGGCACGGCCAGCAACGGAATCACCGAGGCGCGCCACGTCTGCAGGAACAGGATCACCACCAGCACCACCAGGGCGACGGCTTCCAGCAGCGTATGCACCACGGCTTCGATGGACCCGCGCACGAACACGGTCGGGTCGTAGACAATGGAATATTCCAGGCCTTCCGGGAACGCCTTGGACAGCGTCTTCATGGTGGCGCGGACCTGGTTGGAGATCTCGATGGCGTTGGAGCCGGGCGCCTGGAAAATCGGGATGGCGACCGCCTGCTTGTTATCGAGCAGCGAGCGCAGGCCGTAGGTGGCCGCATCCACCTCGATGCGGGCCACATCTTTCAGGCGGGTCACGACGCCGCCGGCATCGCGCTTGATGATGATGTCGGCGAACTGGTCGGCGTCGGTCAGGCGCCCCTGGGCGCTCACCGGCAGCTGCAACTCCACGCCGTTATTATAGGGCGGGCCGCCGATGACGCCCGCGGCCACCTGCACGTTCTGGCGGCGGATGGCGGCGACCACTTCGTCGGCGGTCATGCCGCGCTCGGCGACCTTTTGCGGGTTGAGCCAGATGCGCATGGCGTAGTCGCCCGAGCCAAACAACTGCACACTGCCGATGCCGGGGATCTTCGCGAGCTGATCCTTGACGTTGAGGGTCGCGTAGTTGCGCAGGTACAGCATGTCATAGCGGTCGTTGGGCGAGCGCAGGTGCACGACCATGGTCAGGTCGGGCGAGCTCTTGACCGTGGTGACGCCGATCTGGCGGGTGACATCAGGCAGGCGCGACAAGGCCTGATTGACGCGGTTCTGCACCAGCTGCGTGGCGAGGTCCGCGTTGGTGCCGAGCTTGAAGGTGACGGTGAGGGTCAACGTGCCGTCGCTGGCGGCCTGGGAGAACATATAGAGCATGTTCTCGACCCCATTGACCTGCTCCTCCAACGGCGTCGCCACGGTTTCGGCGATGACCTTCGGGTTCGCGCCCGGGTACATGGCGCGCACCACCACCGACGGCGGCACCACTTCCGGGTACTCGGAGATCGGCAACTGGAACATGGAGATCAACCCCGCCAGGAAGATGATCACCGAAATCACGCCGGCGAAGATCGGGCGGTCGACAAAGAATTTGGAGAGGCGCATCTGGATGTCCTTGCGGGGATGTCCCGCGAGAGAAAGAATTAGGTAGAAAAAAAAAGCGGGTGGCCCGGGGGCCACCCGCGAGTTGGCAGGAAGAGTTAGTTTTTGTTGTTGAAGGCGAGCTTCTGCGCGGCCGGAACTTCGGTCGCCTGGACCGTGGCGTTGGGACGCACGTGCTGCAGACCGCCGGTGATCACGCGCTCGCCGGCTTCGATGCCGGAGAGCACCACGCGCCGGCCGTCGACCTGCTGGCCGAGGGCGACCTCGCGGTAAGCGACCTTGTTGTCAGCGCCCACCACGAATACGAACTTCTTGCTCTGGTCGTTGCCGATGGCGCGTTCCGGCACCAGCAGCACCTGGGCGTCGGTGGCGTTGGCCAGTTTCACCTGGGCGAACATGCCGGGCGTCAGGCTGCCGTCGGCGTTATCGAATTTGGCGCGGGCGCGGATGGTGCCCGACGCCGTGTCGATGCGGTTGTCGAAGCTGTGGATGGCGCCCTTCACCGGATGGGCTTCGTCGCCCGCCACGGTCAGCTCCACCGGGATGGCGCGTTCCTTGTCGGCGGTGTCGGCGACGCTGCGGATGCTTTTCAGGTAGGTCTGCTCGTCCACCTCGAAGTCGGCGTAGATGCTGTCCTTGGAGACCACCGAGGTCAGCACCGGCGCATTGGCGCCGGTCTGGACCAGGTTGCCCACGGTGATCTCGGCGCGGCTGACCCGGCCGGCGATGGGGGCCTTCACATAGGCATGGTCCAGGTCGACCCGGGCCTGCTTCAACTCGGCGAGGGCGCCCTGCACCTGGGCCTGGGCGACCCGGTAGGCGTTGGCCCGCTGGTCATGGATGGTCTGGGCCACATCCTGGGTTTTGAGCAAATTGACCGCCCGGTCGAGCTCCATCTTGGCCAGGTCCTGGCTGGTATTGGCCGAGGCCAGGTTGGCTTCGGCGCGGGCCACGGCGGCCTCATAGGGGCGGGCGTCGATGACGAACAGCACGTCGCCGGCCTTCACGGTCTGGCCGTCCTGGAAACGCACCTCGGTAATACGACCCGAGACTTCCGGGCGCACCTGGGCGAAGTCCACCGCCTGTAAACGGCCGGAAAACGCCGACCAGATGCGGACATTGCGGGGATTCAGGGTCTCGACGCTGACCGGGATGGCCGGGGCGGCCACGGGGGTGGGCTCCGCCTGGGCGCGGAAGCCGCCGGTGACGGTGACGCCGGCGCCGCCCAGGATAATGGCGGCGGCCGTACCGAGCAGGAGGGTGCGGTCTTTGAGGAGCTTGGTAAGGGACATGGAGGCTCTCCGGAACATGGTGCAGTGCAATGTGTGGTGGGGTATCTAGTCCTAGTTGACCGGTAAGTCAAATATCAGTTTTAAAAAAAGGCCGCGGGTTGCGCGGCGGAGGACAGGACCGCTGTTCAGCGGCCGGTCGGCGGTGGGTTATTCCCCGGGCGGGTGGTCAGGCGACGCGTTTGGCTTGTTCGTCGGCAACCCCAAGCACCTTAAACATGCCGGTCTTGAGGGTGCGCTTCAGCGCGCTGAGGTCGTTCTGGATGCGGGCCACCGTCAGCTGCCCGACGATGAATGTCGAGAGTTCGGCGGCCTTGGCCTTGGCGTCGGTGTCGGCCGCGACCAAGCCTTCCGCGATCAGGTCGCGAATAGCGTTTTCATAGTAGCGTTCCTTGCGCCCCAGGATCTCATCGAAGGCCTGGCGTACCCCGGATTCCTGTCCTGCAATCTCGGAACCTAAGGAAACACAGGGGCAACCGCAGACTTTGCCGTAAAGCTTGGCTGCGTCTTCCTGGCCGGCGATCATGTGATCGGCCAGGGCTGAGAAACGCTGCAGCGGCGGATTGCTGGCCGAGAAAATGGCGTCGTACTCGGGCTTGATACAGGCGAAGGTCTCTTCCATCGAGGCGATCGCCAGATCGACCTTCGACGGGAAAAAATGATAAAAGCTGCCCTTCTTCACACCGGCGGCTTTGCAGATGTCATCGACGCTGACGGCGCCGTAGCTGGAGGTCCACAGCAGTTGCCAAGCCGTGTCGATCAGCTTCTGTTTGGTGGTGTTGGGCGCGCACTTCATAGGACATCAATATGGACCTGTTTACCGATCAGTCAAGTGGCAAGCTAGGCCATTGAAATGACAGGTCCGTTCCCGGACATCGTTACGCCCCGCCTGATTTTGCGGGGTCCGGAGTCCGCTGATGCTGCCCGGATTTCCCAGTTGATCACGCCTGGCGTGGCCCGCTGGGTCGGCTCATGGGCCTATCCTTTCACACCCCGAATGGCCGAGGAGCGCATCTCCGGCGCCCGCGCTTGGACGGAACAGCGCAAGGCCGCACCCTTTGTGGTCACACGCCGGGAGGACGGCGCGATTTTGGGATGGATCGGCGTCACAAAGGTCGCACCGGACCGCGGCACACTCGGCTATTGGCTGGGTGAGGACTTCCACGGCCACGGCTATATGCGCGAGGCCGGCCCGCCGGCCCTGCGCGCCGCCTTCGACTGGCTGGACGTGCCGGTGATCGACGCCGTGGCCCAACTGGCAAACGCCGCCTCCTTCGCGGTGATGAATACCTGTGGGATGACCCCTGTGGGCAACCGCATGGTGTTCGCGCCTTCGCGCAATGTCGAAGACATGTGCGGCGTCTACGAAGCGCGGCGGGTCTGAACAAAAGCCCGGAAGGACGGCTTGGTGACCACCAGGATTTCGCGCACCGCGCTTGCTTCCCTCACCTGGCCGGCATCGAGCCGTTCAACCATCCGGCCGTAGATCGCGTCCCGCGCCGCGCGCGGCAAGGCGTCGAAGGCCTCGCTGTAGATCATATAGCTGCAGGGATAAGCGAGCAGGCGCGTCTTCAGGTCAAGCTGGGTGAGCCCCCTGCCCTTGGCGTCGCGTGGGCCTTGGGCGCTGAAGGCCTTGGCGTATGGGGTCATTTCCACGGGGGTCAGCGGCGCTTCGTCCACGAACAGCATGTAGTCCGCGACGTCTTTGGCGTCGTTGGCCAGCAGGGTTTTTGCGAGCGCCGCGTCGCCCTGCGACAGCGCGATGCGTGCGTCCCACCCAATGCGCGTCAGCAGATTGCCCATCTGCATCTGGTGATCAAACAGAAGATGCGCCGCCGCGTCGCTGCGGCCGGAGGGGTATCCTGCACCCGGCAGGTTGGCCAGCAAAGGCGCGATGTCCGTGGCCGGCGCCTGGATGTCGTCATCCGCGAGGGCCTTGTTGCCCGCGTGCACGACGCCGGCGGCGCCGGTCACATACCAGCCGCCCCAGCGATCCTTAAGCGGGGTGCGGTGATCGGGCGTGCTGCCGCCCAGGCGCGCGATCACGCGGCCGGTGATGGTCGCGGCCACGCTGCGGTCCAAGGTTCCGGGCACGCCCGCCGACAGGCGCGAGAGATGGCAGTTCAGGCATTCATCGCTGCGCCGCTCAAACCGGGGTGGCGCATCCGATTGCTGATCCAGCGTGTAGAACACCCGCCCCTGCGCCCTGTCCTGCACGGAGATCTCGATGAACGGCGCGTCTTTTATGAACGCGACGGCCACTTGGTCGTTGAAATAGACCGCGCGCGGCGTCCGCGGCGAGATGTGCTGGCGCTGCAGGCTGGTGCGCGCGAACACCAGGAGCTGGCTGTCCACGGGCACTTTCAGCGCCGCGAGCAAGGCCGGCAGGTAGCCGCTTTGGACATCGAACGCGAGCCTGGCTTTGCCGTCCGCCAGGGCCTGATCGAGGCGCGCCACCGCGTCATCGGTCGCGCGCGTGTAATACCCAATAGCCGGATGATCCGGCGGCGGCAGCCAGTCGCGCGTGGCAATGGGTCCATGCGCGTCGGCGGCCGACAGCGTCCATTCGGGATTGGCGGCCTGCGCAGCGAGCGGCATCAGCGCCAATGCCGGAATGAGCCGCTTCACGCGCCGCGCGCCTTACGCTGGTCGTAGAGCCACTTGGCGCCGCAGGCGAGCACCACCCCCAGGATCAGCACCACTTTGCGCAAGTGCTGGCTGTCTTCGTCCAGGATCGGGATGAACTTGTAGGCCGCGATGTAGAGCACGAAAGAGAACACGGCCCAGGAGGACTCGATCCAGGCCAGGGCGAAAAGCCCCGCGAGACAGATGAGATACAGCCACCACAGCGGCGGTTGCTCGCCCTGGAACACCTTGATCAGCGCGGTCACGAAAGCAAGGGCCGTTACCGCCAGCATGAAGATGCGCAAACGCCGCGCCCAGGTGACGGGTTGTTCTTGCGCTGCGGCTTCCGGCTCGGACATCTTCGTCTCTCTTTATCGCTTTCGGGCAGGGTTCTCACCGGGACGGTATTCGCGCTCAAGGTTGGCCTTCACCTCGGCCTCGGTGAACCACAGGGGCCGCAGCTTGTTCTCGGCGAACAGCTTGATCTGATCGCGCGAGTGCGGCGAGGCCGGATTGCTGCTCTGGCCATAGGCGAGAATGCCTTGCGCGCGCACCGGCTTGGTAAAATTCACCAGCATCACCCAGCCGTCGCCCCCGCCTAAAATGGGCGCATCGCCGCCTGGCCGCCCGGCGATGTTCTGCTTGGCGGCGGGGTCCGCCGGTGGGTCAAAGGTCTGCGCGGTATATTGCCCGAAGCCTTGTGGCCCTCCGTGTCCCGGCAGGTCCAGGTCGCCGAAGCGGTAGCGGTTGACTTCGCCCCAGGCCACGTCCGGCGCGCCGTATTTCTCGCGCACCAGCGCCACGGCCTGTTCCAACGCCGTCAGCGCCGCGGCAGGATCGGCGAGGCCCGTGGGCGTATCGATGACCTTGTCATTGCTCCAGGCCTCGCGGAACGCCGGTTTCGCGGCGCGTTCATAGAGGCCCCAGAACGCCTGAAACAGCACCGCGCCTTTGCTCTTGGGTGCGGTCGCCTTGTCCCAGGATGTGAGGATGCGCAGGCCCGCGCGCAGGTCGGCGGAGGGCCCCTTCACCTTGGCGCCGGCCGCCAACAGGTCGGGCAGCACGCGCTCGGTGATCAGGAGATGGCTGGTGTATTTGAGCTTGCGGATGTCGTCCGGCGAGAACTTGCCTTTGTGCGCTTCCAGCATGTGCAGGGCTTGTTGCGGGCGCAGGCCGGGCTCACCCTGCTCCATATAGGGCGGGAACTTCACCGGGTTGAGTCGCTCGCGCACGGTCGCGAACCACGGCGGATTGTTGGAGTTCATGACATAGCCGCTGGCGGGATTGAGGAAGCGCGGCACCTCCGAGAGCGGTACGACGCCGGCGAAGAAATAGCGGTCGTCGTCGCCGGGGACCACGCCGAGATAATCGACCGTCGCATCGGGGCGCTTCGGCAACGCGGAGTTCCAGATGTACTGGATGTTGCCGTCGCCATCGGCGTAGGTGAAATTGGACGACGGGATCAACTGGCGCGACAAAGCTGTCATGAAGCCCGCCATGTCCTTGGCGAAATAGAGATCGTAGTACCCCTCATGGAACCGCCACGTGTCCGCGGAGCGGGAAACAATGGCGTGGGTGGCGGTCTGGCTTACCACCGGCCCGAAATCAGTGGCGAGAAACGCGCGTTCCTCTGTGGCGACCTGGCCATCCGGCTGCAGCACCTCGACCCGCACGCTCTGGCGCTTGAACGGCAAGCTCTTGCCTTTGAACACATAGTTGCCGGGCGTCTTCGGATCGAGCGGCACCACGTAATGGTCCACGAGGTCGACGTTGTTGTTGGTCTGGGCGTAGCCGATGTTCTCATTGAAGCCCGCGCGCAACACCGGCAGCCCCACGGTCAGTGACCCATAAAAGTTGAACTGCCCCGGCACGGTGATCTGCGCCTCCCAGTATTGGGCGGTCCAGCGCAGATGGGGATTGGCGAGCAGGATCGGCGCGCCGGTGGTGCTGCGCGCGCCGGAGATGGCGAGCGCATTGGATCCATCTTCGCCCTCACCGCCGCCCTCCCCACCAACCGCACGGGGCGGGCGCACGGCCGCGGAGCTGGCGCCCTCATGGCTGAAGGCGATGAGGTCGGCTTCGGTGACGACGGGGAACCATTCCGGCAATTCCGCGCGATGCAGCTGGGCGAAATAGTTTACGCCGGTGACGAAGCCATGCAGCCACCGGCGATAGCCATCGCCGGTATCTTCCAGCGCGCGGCGCGCGCCTTCCAGGTTGCCCATGCGCTTCTGGGCGAAGTCGCCGTCCAGGTAGTCCGTGCCGAACCAGCGCGCCGCGTCGCCGCGCGCGATCAGGTAGAGCTTGCCCATCTCGACCGCGTGGTCTTCGGCCACGGCAAAGCCCATGGCGAAGGCCGCGGCCTCATCGGTGTCGGCGGTGATGTGGGGAACGCCGTAGGTGTCACGCCGGATGATCGCATGGGAGATTAGATCGGCCGCCGTGGCGGTAGACATGGGTGCGGCCGCTTGTGCGGGCTGGCTCCAGGCCGCCCATGCCATCGTACAAAAAAGCGCTGTTTTAACGACCTGCATGTATACCCCCGATGCCGGCGCGGGACGATGGTAGCGCATTGGCGCACACCCCCACCACACCCCCGGCTGTCGCCCTCGGACGTGATCCGCGGGCCCAGAGCAGGAACGAAGAACGGCTGTTACGTAGGAAATGCCGATAGCTAGGTGAGTGGCGCAGCGTACCGCACATCCGACCCTGGATCCTCGGGTCTCGCAAGCCCTCGCCCGAGGATGACATCCCATCGGGATGTCACTTCGTCTTACTCGCCTCGTAACGGGCCTTGGTTTCGGCGTTGGGCGGATACAGGCCCGGCAGCGCGGCGCCCTTCTTGACCTCTTCCACCACCCAGGCCTCGAAGGCTTCCTGTTCGGGCGCCAGTTTGACGACTTCGTCCACCAGCGCCTTGGGGATCACCACGGCGCCGTCGGCGTCCGCGACGATCAGGTCGTCCGGGAACACCGCCACGCCGCCACAGCCGATGGGCTCCTGCCAGTTGACGAAGGTGAGGCCCGCGACCGAGGGCGGCGCCGCGGCGCCCTGGCACCACACCGGCAGATGGGTCCCCAGCACGCCTTCCAGGTCGCGCATGACGCCGTCGGTGATCAGCGCGGTGACGCCCCGGTACTGCATGCGGCCGCACAGGATGTCGCCGAAGATGCCGGCGTCGGTGATGCCCATGGCGTCGGCGACGGCGATGCAGCCCTTGGGCATGTCCTCGATGGCGCCGCGCGTGGAGCGGGGCGAGGCCCAGGATTCCGGTGTCGCCAAGTCCTCGCGCGCCGGCACAAATCTCAAGGTGAACGCGCGCCCCACCAGGCGCGGCTGATCCGCGCGTAAAGGTTTCGCGCCCCTGATCCAAACGTTACGCAGGCCCTTCTTGAGAAGGATGGTGGTCAGCGTCGCGGTAGAGACTTTTGCAAGGATCTGCTCGGGGGCTGGCTCGGTGGACATGGCGCTCTCTATCCGGGAATGAGGTGCCTTCCTGTATAGCGGCCCGGCTCAAGCACGACCAGCGGGCGCGGAGGCTCTAGCCGGAAAACTTTCCGTCCAGCCGCGCCAGATCGGCGTCCACCATCGCGCGCGCGATTCCGGCGAAATCCGTGGACGGCCGCCAGCCCAGTTCACGCCGGGCCTTCGCGGCATTGCCCACCAGCACCGGACCCGCCTGGTCACGGTCCGCCGTCACCAACTCACGCCAGGAAACACCTGCGTGGTCGTAAGCCGCCGCGACAAAATCGCGCACGGCATGGGCCCGGCCCGACGCCAGTACGTAGTCGGCGGGGCTTGCGGCGCCCGCCATCAGGACCAGCGCCTCCGCCACATCCGCCGCGGCCTGCCAGTCGGTGCGGGCGCCGATGTTCATGAGGGTGAGCGGCGTCGCATCGCCGCGGGCGGCTTTCGCCGCGGCCATGCTGATCTTGCGGGTGACGAAGGACGGCGCTCGCCAGGGGGATTCGTGGTTGAACAGAATGGCGACCGACGCCTTGAGGCCGCCGTGGTCGCGCAGATGCGCCAGGGCTTCGGCCGCCGCGATCTTGGTGCGGCCATAGAAGGTGGCGGGATCGCGCGGCGTGGTTTCGTCCACCAGGTGTTCGGTCACGCGTGCGGTCCAGATCTGGCTGGACGATGCATAGACCAGTGCCGCGCCTGCCGCTTGCGCAGCGGCGCCCAGCACTTCCGCGGCGTGCTGGTTGACCGCGGTCATGGCTTGGCGGTCGCTGTCGGTTTCCGCCGCGCCGGACGCGTGGTGCGCCGCCGCGAGATGGAAAATGCTGCCGGGCCTGACGTCGGCCACCAGTGCCGCCAAGGCAGCGGGTTGCGTGAGGTCGAATTCCACCAGCCTGCAGCCGGCGTTTTCCAGCGTCGCGCGGCGCGCGCCGTCGCGGCCGGGACGCACGACCCCCACGACATCCACGCCGCGGGCGCGCAAGGCCCGGCTCAGGATAAATCCGTCCTGGCCGAGCGCGCCGGTGACGAGCGCCGGGCCGCGCAGGCTCATGGAATCAATTGAACAGTGGGAACCGGCACGATGAAGCGGCCGCCGCGATCGATGAAGTCCTTCTCGCGTTTGCGCATCTCGGGCAGGAAGTGGTACGGCAGCACCAGGAAGTAGTCGGGCTTCATGGCCCGCGCCTGTTCCTCGCTGATGATCGGGATATCGCTGCCGAGCGTCGCCCCGCCGTGCTTGCGCGGATTGCGGTCCGCCAGATACGGCACCAGGTCCTTGGTGATGCCGCAATACTGCAGGATCACGTTGCCCTTCGTGGAGGCGCCGTAGCCGATCACCACCTTGCCTTCCTTCTTCAGGAATTCCAGCAGGTAGCGCAGGGCATAGCGGCTGGAGATCACATTCTCGGCGAAGCGCTCATAGGGCTCGTTCTCGTCGAGCTTCATGTTGAACTCGGCGGTCTGCTGGGCGCGGACGCGCGCGAGGCCCTCGTCGGTCGGCGCCGGTCCGTGCTTGTGGCGCACGTAAAGGCGGTAGCTTGAGGCATTGACGTCGTTGAGTTCCAGGTCCACCAGCTGCAGCCCGGCTTGCGCGAAAAGCCGCTCGATCGGCGCCAGGTGATAGTAGGCCACATGCTCGTGGCAGATATTGTCGTACATATTGGTGAGCAGCATGCCGGGCAGATCGGCGAACTGCACAATCCAGATGCCGTCTTTGTCCAGGATCGAGGCGATGTCCTTGAGGAACGCCGCCGGCTCATCCAGGTCGTAGAACATGGCGATGGAGGTGATGATCTTGGCCCGCGCCTCGGGCCCGCGCGCGCGCCGGAACGCCTCGGCGTTGAAGAAATCGACCACGCGGGTGAACGGCTCACTGGGTTGCGCCACGTTGCGCGCCGGATCGAAGCCGATGCGGTCCAGTCCGGGCACGGTGTAGGACTTGAGCAGCGTGCCGTCATTGGCGCCGATATCGACGACAATGTCCTTGGCCTCCAGCGTGACAAAGTCCTGGGCGCGCCTGGTGATATCGGCGAGCGCGTCGCGCATGGTCTGGTTGACGCCGGACGCATAACCGTAGTTGCTGTAAATCAGCTCCTTCGGGAACGAATGCCTAAGCTGCACCAGCCCGCAGGCGTTCTCGTCGCGTAAGGGATCGCAACGCACCAGTTCCAATGGCACCTTGCGTTGGGGCAGTTCCCGCGTCTCGCCGTCCAGGATGAAGGCCGAGGCCAGCATCTGGGCCCCAAGATCGATCACCGGCGACAAGGCCTGGGACCCGCACACCCGGCAGCTCCCGCGCGTTACGACATGCATACTGCTTCCCTACTCAATCCCCGCGCCGCGGCCGCGGCGCCGTTTTATACGCGACACTCTATACTCGACCGGGGGCCCGTGCCGGAATGCCTAATACAACGGCGCCCGCCGGAACATCCGCCGTGACCACCGCGCCCGCGCCGATCACGGCCAGATCCCCGATGGCGACCCCTTGAATCACCACCGCCCCGGCGCCGATATGGGCTTCTGTCCCGACCCGCACGCCGCCGCACAACACGGCCCCCGGTGCGAGGTGGCTATGAGCGCCGAGGACGCAATCGTGATCGGCCTGAGCGCCGGTATTGACGATGACATTGGCGCCGACGGCCGTGCCCGGATGGATGATGGCGCCAGTGACGATCTGCGCCGTGGGGTCGAGGGACGCCCGCGCCGAAACCACCGCGTCCTGACTGACCACGCCGCGGAACCGGTAGCCGGCGGCGGCGAACCGTTCGAACACCGCCCGCCGCTGCCCCAGGCCGCTGGTCCCCCGGCCCGGGACATTGCCGACCGCGTTGACCAGGATAACGGCGGCGGCATCGCGGTGCCGGACGGCATCATCGCCGCCGATGACCGGTACACCGTCGAGCAACGTGCCGTGCAGCGCTGGATTAATGTCGATGGCCGCCGCGACCGCCTCGCCCTGCCGCCGCAGAATATCGATCAGCACCCGGGCATGGCCGCCGGCGCCGACGACGATGATCTCGGGTGTGGTCATGGTCCCCCAGCAAATCTTAGCGACAGGTCTTCGGCTTCGGGCCGGATGTTACACCAACCAGGGGCCGCCGCCAGGGCCGCCGGCCTCGCCGCGGGAAGCCCATAAAAAAGGCCCGGCAGCGAGGCCGGGGGTATAGTGATATCCGACGGAAATAATACTTAACGAGATACGACAGCGGCCCCCTCTTCACGGTGGGGACCGTTATCCTATGCAATCACCGCTACCCTAGGGAATTCATACAAGCCGCTGAAATGGATTACCTCGCGGCAATTCGTGTGTTCGGCCACAAGTCATACTCAGAAAAGGCAGCAAAGCCGGACACATCTAGAGGGCTGCTGTTGGGGCGCATCAGTCTCGGGCCAGCATCATTCCCCAAAAATTGCCTCCCTACCCCTCCCTCAAAAAAGGTAAGTTGGCTGATGCCTCCTGCCGAAAAAAATAGAGTTGGGGGTGCGCGGTTTGATGAACGCGCAGCCTCAAGAACCGAGATCGTGGATTACGACTTCACCCCATGAGTTACCCTAGGCCTCAAATAGAAATTGGAGCGACACCGCCGGGCACTGACATAGCCTCCGCGCCTATGCCGCTCGCAATGACAGATCTGCATATGCGTTACGTTGCCTGCAGCCCTGGGTGGAGGCAACTGTACGATCTGAAAGAAGATCCAATTGGTAAGTCCCACTACGAGGTATTTCCTGACATCCCCGATCGCTGGAAGCAGCTTCACCAACGTGGACTTGCAGGGGAGGCTTTGAGCTCTGAGGATGATGAGTTCAGCCGAGAAAGCGGCAAGACGCAGTCTTTGCGTTGGAAAATATGGCCCTGGCGCGACGCCGCAAATAATATCGCCGGACTCGTGATGTTTGCCGAGGATATCGCCGAGCGTAAGCTCTCTGAAAAACGCCTTCGCGAATCCCGTCAACTCCTCGAAGGTATAGTCCAGAATGTTCCACTCACGATCTTTGTAAAACGCGCTAGCGATTTGCGACTTGTTCTGGTCAATCGCGCAGCGGAAAAGGTCTTCGGATATTCGAAGAATGAGATTCTGGGTAAGGGAAACTACGACTTATGGCCGATGGAGCAGGCCGATCATTTCACCACTGCGGATCGAAGGGTGCTGGCATCGAGGGAAGTTGAGAAAATTGTGGAGGAGCCGATCACGAATGCGGACGGTGAAACTCGCTATCTAGACACGTGGAAAGCCGCCCTGTGCAATGAGGAGGGCAATCCAGAATATTTACTTGGCATTTCACTCGACGTTACCAGCAGAAAGTCCACCGAGGAACATCTTCGCCAAGCTCAGAAGCTGGAGGCGGTTGGTAAGTTGACGGCCGGCGTAGCGCACGACTTCAACAATCTTCTTGCCGTTATTCAGGGGAGCCTCGATCTGATGGGCGAGGAGGTGCGGGGTGCACCTAGACTGAGCAAGTGCCTAGAAGTGGCATTGAACGCCACAGCGCGGGGCGCGGCACTCACGGAACATCTGCTGTCGTTTGGTCGAAAGCAGATCCTGTCGCCAACTCTGACTGATCTGGGTGCGGAGGTGCGGGGGGTCACAACGCTGCTCCGCCGGACAATCCCTGCGTCTGTCGCAATTGAAGTCATAGCCGATCCCCAGCCAATTTCGGTGCGGGTTGATAAGGATCAACTCGGCAACGCCCTTATCAATCTTGCTGTAAATGCTCGTGACGCAATGAAGGACGGAGGCGTCCTTTTAATTTCGGTCGTCATTGAGGAACGGAAGGAGGCTGCGGCTTTGCCTCCTGTTCGCTATGGGGTGATCACGGTCCAGGATACCGGCAGCGGTATGTCCGCGGAGATTCTGGCCAAAGCGTTCGACCCCTTCTTTACGACCAAAGAGGTCGGCCAGGGATCAGGCCTTGGTCTCAGCATGGTCTATGGCTTCATGCACCAATCCAATGGAAAGGTGGAGTTGACCTCAGTCGTAGGCAAGGGGACGACAGTTAAACTGCTGTTCCCGCTGAACGACCAGAAGAATGGTGAAGAGTACGATACAGCAGCAACCAGCGTTCCGGTCTCATCGACGGCTAAGGGGCGTACGGTTCTTCTAGTCGAGGACCTGCCGGATGTGCGCTGGGTAATTTCGGAGCAGCTTACAAGCCTAGATTTTGAGGTGACTGCTGTCGCCGACGGGCCAAGTGCGCTGGCCGCATTAAAAGAGTTCGACCTCTTGGTCACCGACCTGGGCCTGCCGCGAGGGATGAACGGTATGGAACTGGCAAAGACAGTGGCTGCCAAGATCCCTGGGATCAAAGTCGTTACCATGAGCGGCTACAACGATCCCCAGGAATCAAGCTCTCACGAGCCACAGCCGGGATGGAATCATTTACGCAAGCCGTTCAAGCGGTCGGTGCTGGCCGAGGCCATCAATGAACTCTTTGGCAAGAGCTAACCAGCTTCTAGGAGCCATGAGGACCGCAGGGATAGCAGCGGACGGATAGATTAAGCTACCGGTTGGCCCGGCAATGTGTTTTGACCGCTAACGGCATGGCCCAGGGATTCACTCCTTTATGGCCGGTGGCATACACGCGCGAGTTCGGGATTCAGCCGACACACCCCATCCCGTTGCAGAATGAAGTCGCTGCCGCAAAATGTTTCGGCAGAAAAGTGACGACTAACGGCTAAGAGGCTTTGCCGAGGCGGCGGGCACGGGCGGAGGCAAAGCCGTCCATGCCCATGTGCCACTGCAGGGCCACCACGGCGCCCTTCACGGGCTGGATGAAGCCGAAGCTCATCACCGCCGCCACCGGCAGCAGCGTGGCGGCGTAGATCCAGTAAGCCGGCTTATACGCCACTTCCATCCACAGGATCATGGACAACAGCACATGCCCGACCATGAACACCACGATATAGGCGGGCAGGTCGTCGGCGTTGTGATGATGCAGCTCCTCGCCGCAGGCGGTGCAGGTTTCACGCACTTTCAGGAAGGCGCGGAAGGCCTGGCCTTCGCCACAGGACGGGCAACGGCAACGGAAACCACGGGCGAGCGACTGAAAGAGCGACATGCGCATATTTCTAAGACAGCGGCCGGAGCGGCGCAAATGCCGCTCCGGCACACGAGCAATGCGGGCTTTGCGTAGCGGAAGCCCCTGAAAACAAACGTGTTACGGCCAATTGGCGGGCGCGGGCCGCGGCACGTGCAACGTCATCAGGACAATCGGAGCGCCGCCGCCGGGGATTACTTGGTGGGGGGTATTCTCCGGCACGATCAAGAGATCGCCTTTGCTCACCGCCTGCGGCTTACCGTCGGCAATAGAGGCCCCGTTGAGGTTGGCGGCGTTGGTGCGCTTCTCGTCCACCAGCTTGCCGCCGGTCACGATGGTGCCGCTGCCTTCCAACACATACATCACCTCCGCGTCCTTCTCATGCACGGCGGCGGGCGACGTGCCGGGGCGGTATTCCAGGCTGACATTGTAGGGCGCGACCGAGGCCATGGGCACAATCACCAGCGGTTGATCGCCTTTGCGTTCCGCCTTCGCCTTGGCGATCAGGGCTGGAATGTCGGCGCCGGCGGCGAATGACTTCATCATCGGCGGCGCGCTCTGCGCGAAAGCGCCGGCGCTCAGCAAGGTTGCGGCAACGGCAAGAACGACGAAACGCATGGCGGTCCCCTTTCCCAGGATTGGTCCGGCGCAATCCTGGATAACTTGGCGCGCCCTTGCAAGAACCGTTCAGGCCCGCGAGACTGTCGCTATGACCACGTCCCTCGTGATTCCACCTGCGTCGCAGCGCAACGCCGATCCCATCCGCACACAGCTCGACCGCATCCTCGCCCCGGCGCGGGCGCGCAAAGGCCTGGTGCTGGAGATCGCGGCGGGATCCGGCTACCACGCCGCGGTGTTCGCGGGCGCGTTCCCCGAACTCACCTGGCAGCCCACCGATGCGGACGCGGGCGCGCGGGAGAATATTACCGCCCATGTGGCCGCTGCCGGCCTCGCCAACCTCAAGGCGCCCCTGGCCCTCGATGTCGAGGCGCCGTGGCCGGTAGCGCGCGCCGACGCCATCCTGTGCGTCAACATGATCCATATCTCGCCCTGGACCGCGACCCTGGCGTTGTTCGCGGGCGCCGCCAAAGTGCTGGGCGACGATGGCGTGCTGGTGACCTACGGCCCCTATTCCATCGACGGCGACTATCTTGCGCCAAGCAACCTGGACTTCGACGCCTCGCTCAAGAGCCGCAATCCGGCCTGGGGCATCCGCGACGTGAGCGCCGTGGCGGGCGTGGCGGCTGACAACGGCCTGGTTCTGCGCGAGACCATCCACATGCCGGCCAACAATCTCATTTTGTTTTTCGCGCGGGCCTGACAGGCCTTCGGCGCGGGGCGGGTTTGCCGCACGGAAACCCAAGTGCAGGGCTGATCGGTCCATCCGCACACTGGGTCCGTGGCTTCGCTACGCGCGCCTAGTCCTGTCCGGTGAGGACACGCAGGAAGGTCGGGCCGTATTCGGACAGCTTGCGCGGACCCACGCCGCTCACCTCGGCCAATGCGCCCAATGTTGCGGGCTTGGCCGCCGCCATTTCAATCAAGGTGGAATCCGGGAACACAACATAGGCCGGCACGTTGCGCGCCCGCGCCAGCGATAGGCGGAGCTTCTTGAGCTTTGACAGGAGCGCGTCATCGCCATCGCCGATGGCCGCCGCGCCCTTCTTCTTTTTCACCTTGCCCGGGCGGGGCGCGTCCTCGCGGTAGAGGAATTCGCCTTCGCCCATCAAGAGGCCGCCGCCGCGCTCAGTGATCTCGAGGCCGCCGTATTTCTGCACATTGATGGTGAGGTATCCGCCGGCCACCGCCTGGCGGATGAACCCTTGCACCTGGTCTTTGCTGAAATCCTTGTCGGCGCCGAAGCCGGCCAGGTTGTGATGGCGGCGCTCGAGCACCTTCTGCGTTTCCGTGCCGCGCAGGATGTCGATGATATGCCCGGCGCCGAACATCTGCCCGGTCGCGTGCACGACCTTGAGCAGCGTGCGGGCGCGCGCCGTGCCGTCGGCCAGGGCGGTGGGGGTGAGGCAGTTGTCGCAGTTGCCGCACGGCGCCGAGGCCTCGTCGAAATAGGCGAGCAAGGCCACGCGCCGGCATTGGGGCGCATCGCAATAGGCCACCAGGGCATCGAGCCGTTTATGCTCGCGCATGCGGTGCGCGGCGTCGCCTTCGTTCTCGATGAACTGGCGGCGCATGGCGATATCAGAGAGGCTATGGAGCAGCAGGGTTTCGGCGGGCGCCCCGTCGCGGCCGGCGCGGCCGATCTCCTGGTAATAGGCCTCGACGCTGCCGGGAAGGTTGAGATGGAAGACATAGCGGATGTCGGGCTTGTCGATGCCCATGCCGAAGGCGATGGTCGCGACCATCACCACCGCGTCCTCGCTCATGAAGCGATCCTGGCCGAGCTTGCGCTGCTCCGGCGTCTGGCCGGCGTGATAGGCGATGGCGTTGAGGCCTTCGCCGCGCAGGTATTCCGCCACTTCTTCGGTCGATTTGCGCGACAGGCAATAGACGATGCCGGCCTGGGTGCGCTTGTCCTCGAGGAAGTTCATCAGCTGGGGCTTCCAGCTGGTCTTGCCGGTGACGGCGAGGCGCAGGTTGGGGCGGTCGAAGCCGTGGACGATGATGCGGCCTTTGCCGCCGAACAGCTTGTCCGCGATATCGGCGCGGGTGGCTTTGTCGGCGGTGGCGGTGAACGCGCCCACCGCGGCTTCGGGGAACAGGTCCTTCAGCCGCGACAACGCTTCGTACTCGGGCCGGAAACTCATGCCCCATTTGGAGATGCAGTGCGCTTCATCCACCACGAACAGCGCCGGGTCGAGCTTGGCGAGCGCCTCCAGCATGCGCCCGGTCATCAGGCGCTCGGGCGAGAGGTACAAGAGCTTGGCTTCGCCCGCGGTCACCGTGCGCCATTCGGCGACGTTCTGTTCGCGCGAGAGGCCCGAGTGGATCACGGCGGCGGCGACGCCGTTCTCGCGGAGCGCCGCGACCTGATCGTCCATCAACGCCACCAGGGGTGAGATCACCACGGTGGGGCGGTCGGCCATGATTGCCGGGATCTGGTAGCACAGGGACTTGCCCGCACCCGTCGGCATTACCGCCAGAAGGCTCTCGCCGCGCGCCAAGGCGGCAATGATCTCTTCCTGCCCCGGACGGAAGGTCTGGTAGCCGAAGACGTCGGACAAGATGGTATGAGCGGTGGTCAATCGGGCGCCGGGCGACGGGGGAAAAATCAAGGGCGCGCACCCTAACACACCGCGCAATAAAGCCCGCAACCGCGGTGTTTTGGCTATCGGCGGCCTGAAAGGCGAGGCTACACTGCCCGCGGAGTCTTGAGCCTTGGGGAGGGGATCATGGCGGAAGCGGTTCTGACGGGCGTCACGGACGCGGAAAGTGCTGTCGGCCAGCGGGCCATGCGGCGCATCACCAACCGGCTCATCATCTTCCTCGCCCTTTGCTACTTCATCTCCTACCTGGATCGGGTCAACGTCGGTTTCGCCGCGTTGACCATGAACAAGGACATCGGGCTCAGCGCCACCGCCTTCGGATTGGGCGGCGGACTTTTCTTCATCGGGTATTTCCTGTTCGGCGTGCCCAGCAACATCATGCTGGAGCGCATCGGCGCGCGGCGCTGGATGGCGATCCTGATGGTGTGTTGGGGTTTTGCCTCCATGGGCATGTCGCTGGTGCGGGGTCCGACCTCGTTCGGCGTCGCCCGCCTGATCGTCGGCCTCGCGGAAGCCGGGTTCTACCCCGGCGTGATTCTCTACTTCACCTACTGGGTGCCCAAGGAAAACCGCGCCAAGCTGGTGGGCATGTTCTCGCTCGCCGGTCCGGTGGCGACCATGACCGGCGCGCCGCTCTCAAGCCATGTCATCGAATGGATGAACGGGGTGAATGGCATGGCCGGTTGGCAGTGGATGTTCATCATCGAAGCGGCGCCGGCGGTCCTGCTTGGCGTCGCCGCCATCTGGCTGCTGCCGGACCGGCCGGCCCACGCCGCGTGGCTGGCCGCCGACGAGCGCGTATGGCTGGAAGAAAAACTGCGCGAGGAACGCGAAGCCGTCGCGGCCCAGAGCCACATCAATCCGCCGTGGTGGCAGCCCTTGCTCGACGTCGATGTCCTGGTGCTGGGCCTGCTCTACACCGGCGCCACGGTCGGCACCTATGGCATGTCCCTGTGGCTGCCGACGATCATCAAGTCCCACGGCATGTCCACCACCGAGACCGGCTGGCTGACGTCGATCCCGTTCGGGCTCGCAGCCCTGGGCATGGTGTTGTGGGGCGCCCAGTCCGACAAAGCCGGCGAGCGCATGTGGCATACCCTCGCCTGCCTCCTGCTGGCGGCGACCGGCTTGACCGCCAGCATCTTCGCGGCGCTGTACTCCGACGGCCTGCTGCCGGTGATGGTGTCGCTGACCGCGGCGACCATCGGCGTCTACTCCCTGCGCGGGCCGTTCTGGGCGCTGTGTACGCAGTGGCTGCCCGCCGCCACCGCCGGGGCGGGCTTCGCCGCCATCAACGCCATCGGCAATCTGGGGGGCTTCGTGGGGCCCTTCGCCATCGGCGCCATCAAGGACAAGACCGGCAGCTATGCCTGGACCACCCTGCCGTTGATCGCCTTCGGGGTCATGGCTGTGTCGGTGACCTTGCTGCGGCATCGCGTCCGCCAAAAACACCTCTAACACCAGCGCGCTAGCCATCGCGGGGAAAATTCTCGCATAAAAACAATCACATGACCCCCGTCCTGCAGGGGTTTACCTTGCCCCCAAGGTAGTATAAATTGGAATGATTATAATTTGCGTCAAAACCCCTGAGCTCCAAGGAGAGACTTCGTGATCAATCGCAGACTGCCCGACGTGACGTTCAAGACCCGCGTGCATGACCCGGCCGTGGAAGGCCCCAACCCCTTCCGCTGGCAGGACCGCACCACGGGCGATCTGTTCGCGGGCAAGCGCGTGGTGGTGTTCTCACTGCCCGGCGCTTTCACGCCGACCTGCTCCAACAAGCAGTGCCCGTCCTATGACCTGGCCTACGCCGAAATGAAAAAGCACGGCGTCGATGAGGTCTATTGCATCAGCGTCAACGACGCCTTCGTCATGTTCCAGTGGGGTAAGTCCATGAACGTGAAGAACGTGAAGCTGATCCCCGATGGCAACGGCACCTTCACCCGCCGCATCGGCATGCTGATCGACAAGTCGCACCTGGGCTTCGGCTACCGTAGTTGGAGATATTCCATGGTCGTCAACGACGGCGTGATCGAGAAGTGGTTCGAGGAACCCGGCATCAACGATACCGGCACCGACCAGGACCCCTATGAGGTCACCGATCCCGACACCATGCTCAACTACCTGAAGACCGCGAAGCCCGTCTAACTTTTAATCGGCGCGTGTCCCGGGCGGAAAACCAGTTCCCACTTTTCCTGGACACGCGCTACTTCGCTTCGGAATTTTTTGACTCGGACCCCCAAGGCATGATCGGCACCGTGCTGATCGAGTTCTTGGGGGAGCCTTCCACGATCCTGTCGGAATAGCTGAGGTACACGAGCGTGTTGTTGGGTTTGTCGTAGAACCGCACCACCTGCAGCTTCTTGAACAGCCACGAGCGGCTTTCCTTAAAGACGTCTTCGCCGTCCTTGAGGTCCTTCTTCACGGTGATCGGCCCCACTTGGCGGCAGGCGATGGCCGCATCCGAAGTATCCTCGGCCAGCCCCACCGCCCCGGACATGCCGCCGGTCTTGGCCCGGCTGACGTGACACACCACGCCCTCGACCTTCGGGTCCTTAAACGAGTCCACGCAGATCTTGTCGTTGGCGAGGCCCAGCATGCGGAAGGTCGTGGAAACACAGCCCACGTCCTCACCTCGCGCGGCTGCCGCGCTCATAAGGACCGCCACAGCGGCAACCGGAAATGACAGCTTCATGGCGGCTCTCCTTTTGACCCAAGCATCTTATGTAGGCCGGTCCGCGGAGATGGCAACAGCCGTCAGCCGGAGGTTTTACCGCCCGGGGGCAAAAGTACTTTCGCGTGTCCAAGAAAAGTGGAAAGCGCCTCTCCGTTCGGACACGCGACCCAAATTTAGGCCTGCTTGAGCAGCCAGGCCGCCGGCGTCCACCATTTGCCGAACGGCCCTGCCGCCTGCTGCTTGATGAAGTCGATCACCTTGGGCCAGCCGGTCAGCTCGGCGTGGAACATGGGCCCGCCGCGATAGCGCGGGAAGCCGTAGCCGTTCACATAGGTCACGTCGATGTCGCCGGCGCGCTGGGCGATGCCTTCCTCGATGATATGCGCGCCTTCCGCCACCATGGCGAAGATGCAGCGGGAGACGATCTCTTCGGCGGTGATGTCGCGTGGGATCACGCCATGGGCGGCGCGCGCCTTGGCCACCAGGTCGTCGACCATGGGATTGGGCGCGGGCTCCTTGGCGTCCTTCTCATATTTATAAAAGCCTGAGCCGGTCTTCTGGCCCAGGTGCCCGGCTTCGACCAGGGCTTCGTGCACAATGAAGGCGGTGGGCTCGAAGGTGCCCGGCGCCATCTCCTTGCGCGCCTTGTAGCCGATGTCGATACCGGCGAGATCAGCCACCGCGAACGGCCCCATGGCCATGCCGAAGCCCTTGAGCACCTTGTCCACCTGGGACGGGGTGGCCCCTTCCAGCAGCAACAAACCAGCCTCGCGGTTATAGGCGCGTAAGATCCGGTTGCCGATGAAGCCATGGCAGACGCCGGCCACCACCGGAATCTTGCCGGTCTTGCCGGCGATATTCATGGCGGTCGCCAGCACGTCCGGCGCGGTCTTGGCCGCGTTCACCACTTCCAGGAGCTTCATGATGTTGGCCGGGCTGAAGTAGTGCAGGCCCACCACATCCTGGGGCCGCGCGGTCACGGCGGCGATGGCGTTGATGTCGAGGTATGAGGTGTTGGTGGCGAGAATCGCGCCGGGCTTGGCCACGGCGTCGAGCTTCTTGAAGATGTCTTCCTTCACCGCCATGGATTCAAACGCGGCTTCGATGATGAGATCGGCGTCCGCCAGCGCGGCATAGTCGGTGGAACCGGAAACGCGCGCGATGCGTTCGTCGGCGGCCTCGCGGGTGAGGCGCCCGGCCTTTACGGAGCCCTCGTAGTTCTGTTTCACGCGGTCGAGGCCTTTGGCGAGCGCCTCGGGCGACATCTCGATCAGGGTCACCGGAATCTTCGCGTCCGCATAGGTGATGGCGATGCCGGTGCCCATGGTGCCGGCGCCGATGATACCGACCGTGGTGATCTTGCGCGCAGCCGCGGCGGCGGCGGGGCCTTCCAGCTTCTTGACGGTGCGTTCGGCCAGGAACATGTGCCGCAACGCCCGGCCTTCAGGGCTTTCCTTCATGTCCAGGAACGCCTGGCGGTCCTCGGCGAAACCATCCTTGAACGACTTGGTGAGCGTACGGCCAAGGAGCGCCAGGGCTTTGGCGGGCGCGGAGCCCAGCGCCCGCTGCTTCTTGGCGGCGGGCTCAACGGCGGCAATGGCGGCGGCAACCGCGCTCGCGTCCGGCGTGGGCCGGCGCGACAGGCGGCGTTTGTCCAGGTCTTCGCCTATGGCGGCGCGGGCTTTTTCGATGGCGGCGGCAAGCACGTCGCCTTCCACGATCTGGTCGATGAGTCCAAGGGCCAGCGCTTTCTTGGCGTCGATGATATTGCCGGTGAGGATCATCTCGATGGCGGCGGTCACGTCGATCAAACGCGGCAGGTACTGCGTGGCGCCGGCGCCCGGGACGATCCCGAGCTTGATCTCAGGCGTGCCGAACTGGGTGGCTGGAGATGCCAGCCGGTAGTGCGACGCCAAGGCCACTTCAACGCCACCGCCCAGGGCCTGACCCTCGATAGCCGCCACCACCGGCTTGGCCGACGCTTCGATTCCGAAGATGACGTCGGGCAGGATCGGCGGCGGCGTACCCTGTTCGCGCAGGTCGGCGCCGGCGATGAACACCTTGTTGCCGCCGGTGATGACGATGGCCTTCACCGAGGCTTCGGCGTTGGCCCATGTGATGCCATCGATAAGCCCCTGGCGCACATCCTGGCCGAGGGCGTTGACGGGCGGGCTGTCGACACGAAGAACAGCCACATCGCCGGAGATTTCGCGCCTAACTACAGACATGGAATTCACAGACATCAGACTTTTAAAACCTCGCCCTTCATCAACGTCACCAGCCCGGCCGCGAAGCTGCCGACATCCTTGCCGGCGGCGGCGTTCTCGGGGCTTTTCATGGCCGCTTTATACGAGGCTTCATCGGCGAAATACATCTCCGCCAGCAGGAAATTGCCCTGCTCGCCCATGAGGGTGTTCACGATCTTGGTGAGTTCAACCTTCTGTAATCCCGGCAACTTGTGCACCAGCGGCACATGGATGTCCCGGTAGTGGGCCATGAAGGCATCCGGCTCCTCGGGGGTCTTATAGAGCGCGATCAGCTTGTACATATTGAGTCCTTTCAATCCTTCGGGCGCAGATCGATCACGCGCCGTGCTTTGCCTTGCGAGCGTTCCAGCGCGCCGGGTTGCGCCACCTCGATCCTGGCGGTGACGCCGATATTATCCTTGATGCGCCCGTGCAGTTCTTGCGCCACCACATCCGGAGAGGCGGCGCTGCCGGGACGCAATTCCACGCGCACACTCATCTCGTCCAGGCGCGCGGGACGGCTGACTTCAATCACATAAAGCGGCGCGAGGTCCGCGCAGCGCAGCACCTGTTCCTCCACCTGGCTCGGGAACACATTGACGCCGCGGATCAGCAGCATGTCGTCGGAGCGCCCGGTGACGCGGGTCATGCGCCGCATGGCGCGGCCGGTGCCGGGCAACAGCTTCACGAGGTCGCGCGTGCGATAGCGAATCACCGGCATGGCCTCTTTGGTGAGTGAGGTCAGCACTAGCTCCCCTTCTTGTCCCTCGGGCAGAACCTCGCCGCTCGC
This sequence comes from Fidelibacterota bacterium, assembly GCA_947475365.1. Taxonomy (GTDB): domain Bacteria; phylum Pseudomonadota; class Alphaproteobacteria; order Rhodospirillales; family Rhodospirillaceae; genus SHVO01. The sequence goes on from CANJOI010000008.1 coordinate 26,180, forward strand.
GGGGTCCACCACCTCGGGATAGAAGTGGTCTTCCCAGATGGTGAGCCCGTCCCGGGTGTCGGCATATTCCTGCGCCACGCCGGGGCCGATGACTTCCGAGAGGCCGTAGATATCCAGGGCCTGCATATCAAATCCGGCCTCGATCTCGCCGCGCATCTTCTCGGTCCAGGGTTCCGCGCCCATCAATCCGATCTTCAGGCTGGAGGCCCTAGGATCGAGGCCCTGGCGGCGGAATTCATCGAGGATGGCGAGTGTGTAGGACGGCGTCGCCATGATGACCTCCGGCTTGAAGTCGGAGATCAATTGCACCTGCTTCTCGGTCTGCCCCCCAGACATGGGAATCACCGCGCAGCCGAGATGCTCGGCGCCGTAGTGGGCGCCGAGGCCGCCGGTAAACAGGCCGTAGCCATAGGCCACGTGCACTTTCATGCCCGGCCGGCCGCCGGCGGCATGGATCGAGCGCGCCATCACCTGGGCCCAGGTGGCGATGTCCTTCTTGGTATAGGCCACCACCGTGGGCTTGCCGGTCGTGCCCGAGGACGCGTGCAGGCGCGCGACCTGCGCCATGGGCACGGCGAAAAAACCGAAGGGGTAGGCATCGCGCAGGTTGGCTTTGGTGGTGAAGGGAAAGCGCGCGAGGTCGTCGAGGGATCTGCAATCCTCGGGCTTCACCCCCGCCGCGTCGAACAGCGCGCGGTAGGCGGGGTTGCCGTTATAGGCGTGCGCCAACGACCATTTCAGGCGCTCGCGCTGTACCGCCCGCAGCTCGGCGAGCGATACAGCTTCGATGTCCTCATAGGTGGCCACGCCACCCTCAAACTTAGAGCGCGTTCATGGTGAGCAGGTCGTAGGTCGCGACCAGCTCATCGGCTTGGTTGAAGATCTGCACGGCCCATTTGACTTCGCCGTATTCCGGCTTGCGCTGAGCCTTGGACTTCACAGTGAGCGTCACGCGGATGCTGTCGCCGGGCGAGACCGGCTTCACGAAGCGCAGACCTTCCAGGCCGTAGTTGGCGAGCACCGGGCCCGGCGCGGGGTCCACGAACAGGCCGGCGGCGAAGGACAACAGCAGGTAGCCGTGGGCGACGCGGCCCGGGAAGAACGGGTTCGCTGCGGCCGCTTCTTCGTTCATATGCGCGTAGAAGGTATCGCCGGTGAAATTGGCGAAGTGCTCAATGTCTTCCAGCGTGATCTTCCGCAGACCGCTCTTGAAGGTGTAGCCGATGTTGAGTTCGCCGAAGGTGAGGCGGAACGGGTGGCGCGTGGCTTCGGTCTGGGCGCCGCCCGGCAGGTAGCTCTGCACGATGCCGCCCAGCAAGGTCGGGCTGCCCTGAAGCGCGCTGCGCTGCATGTAGTGTTTCACGCCGCGGATGCCGCCCATTTCCTCGCCGCCGCCGGCGCGGCCGGGGCCGCCGTGGACCAGGCCGGGCAAGGGCGAACCGTGGCCGGTGGATTCCTTGGCGCAGTCGCGGTTAATGAACACCATGCGCCCGTGATAGGCGCCGGCGCCCAGCACGATGTCGCGCGCGATGCCGGCGTCATGGGTGAACACGGAAATGGCGAGCGAGCCCTTGCCGCGGTTGGCGAGCGCGATGGCGTCGTCCGTGTCCTTGTAGGGCATCAGCGTTGCGACCGGGCCGAAGGCCTCGACGTCGTGCACGGCGTCGGATGTCCACGGGGTATCGGTGCGCAGCAGAATGGGCGAGATGAACGCGCCCTTCTCCAGGCCCTCGCCTTCCACTTTCACGTGGTTGGGGTCGCCGAACACGGTGCGGGCCACCTGGGCCAGTTCCGCCACCTTGGCGCGCACGTCCTTGAGCTGGTCGAGGCTGGCCAGCGCGCCCATGCGCGTGGTCTCCAGGCGCGGATCGCCGATGACGGTCTTGGCAAGGCGTGCGGAAATGGCGTCCTGCACCTTGTCGATCAGGGCGGACGGCACGATGGCGCGGCGGATGGCGGTGCACTTCTGGCCCGCCTTTACGGTCATTTCCTTGACCACTTCCTTCACGAACAGATCGAACTCAGGCGAGTCCGGGGTCGCATCGGCGGCGAGGATCGAGGCGTTGAGCGAGTCACGCTCGGCGACAAAGCGCACGGACTCGCGCGCCATGACCGGATGGCTCTGCAGCTTCATGGCGGTCTGCGCCGAACCGGTGAAGGACACCAGGTCCTGGCAGGTCATATGGTCGAGCAGATCCCCAGCCGAACCGGAGATCAGCTGCAAGGTGCCCGGCGGCAGAATGCCGGCCTCGAGCATGATGCGCACGCACTGTTCGGTGACATAGGCGGTGGCCGACGCCGGCTTGACGATGGCGGGCACGCCGCCCAGCAGCGTGGGGCCGAGCTTTTCCAGCATGCCCCACACCGGGAAGTTAAAGGCGTTGATGTGGACGCCCACACCCTGCAGCGAGGTGTACACGTGCTGGCCGATGAAGGTGCCGCCCTTGCTGACGATCTCGGGATCGCCGTCGATCAGGATGCGGTCGTTGGGCAGTTCGCGCCGGCCCTTGGAGGCGTAGGAGAACAAGGTGCCCGCGCCGCCTTCGATATCGATCCAGCTGTCCACCTTGGTGGCGCCGGTGGAATAGGACAACTGATACAGCTCGTCCTTACGCGCCATGATGGCGTTGGCGAGCGCTTTCAGCATGGCGGCGCGTTCGTGGAAGGTGAGCTTACGCAGCGCCGGGCCGCCGATCTTGCGGGCGTAGTCCACCATGGCGCCGAAGTTGAGCCCTTCGCTGCCGGTTTCGGCGATCACGTCGCCGGTGATGGCGGAATACACCGGCTGAAGGCGCTTGCCTTCGGTCCAGGCGTTCTCGGCAAAGCTCTTCAGGCGCAGGACATTACCCATAGGGCGCTCCTCAGGAGTGGTTTCTTATTTACCGGTGAAAGCCGGTTTGCGTTTTTCGAGGAAGGCCGCGACGCCTTCCTTGTAGTCGGCGCTGTAGCCCAGGTCGCGCATGGTGTCGCGCTCCAGGTTGAGTTCGGCGTCCAGGCTGTGTTGCCACGAACCCCGGATCAGCGCCTTGGTGGCGGCGAGCCCGCGCGTGGGGCCTTTGGCGAATTTCGCGGCCAGCGTGTTCACTTCATCCTGCAGTTTGTCGTCATCGACACACTTCCAGATCAGGCCCCACTGCTCGGCCTGCTCGGCCATCAACGGATCGCCGATGAGCGCCAGGCCCAGCGCGCGCGCCTGGCCCACAAGGCGCGGCAGCACCCAGGTGCCGCCGGAGTCCGGGATCAGGCCGATATTCGCGAACGATTGAATGAACTTGGCGCTCCGGGCCGCGATGACGATGTCGCCGGCCAGCGCCACATTGGCGCCGGCGCCGGCGGCCACGCCGTTGACCGCGCTGATCACCGGCTTATGTAGGCCGGTGATGCGCCGGATCAACGGGGCCCAGTATTTGTCCACCGACGCGCCGAGGTCGACCGCCTCGCCGCCCGGCTTCACCGCGCGGTCGGCCAGGTCCTGGCCCGCGCAAAACCCGCGCCCCGCGCCGGTCACCACCAGCACGCGCACGGCGTCGTTGGACTCAGCGTCTGTCAGCGCCGCCGCCACTTCTTCATGCATGACGACGGTGAAACTGTTGAGGCGGTCGGGACGGTTGAGCGTCAGGCGCGCGACACCGTCAACGACTTCGTATGTAATCGTTTCGGTCACAAGAGTACTCCCTGGAATAATTAGCAGAATGACCGGTCGACGAATTGTTGGCAAGGCCTACTTTATGCGCTAGTTACAGCGTCGAAATAGCGTGAAAATGCAGACATGACCCCCAAAGAACGCGCCCGTCACATTGCCGAAACCATGCTCTCCCGCGAGGGCACCGGCCCCGCCTGGGGCGTGGAGATCGAGGACATCGATGAGGGTTACGCCCGCATCAGCATGACCTTACGCGCCGATATGCTGAACGGTCACGGCATCGCCCACGGCGGCATGCTGTTCTCCCTCGCCGACACCGCCTTCGCCTATGCCTGCAACTCGCGCAACGTGCCGACGGTGGCCCAGAGCGCAACCATCGTCTTCCTCGACCCCGGCAAGAAGGGCGAGCGCGTGACCGCCGAAGCGAAGGAATCCTCGCTGCGCGGCCGCAGCGGCGTTTATGCCGTGAAGGTTTTTGGCGAGGACGGACGCACCATAGCTGAATTCCAAGGCCTCTCCCGGGCGCTGCCCGGCACAGTTGTTTAGATAAGGATCACAGACATGACCGACGTTTACCTCTGCGACGCCATCCGCACGCCCATCGGCCGCTACGCCGGGGCGCTGGCCCAGGTTCGCCCCGACGACCTGCTGGCCCATGCGCTCAAGGCGCTGATGGCGCGCTCTCCGACGGTTGATTGGGCGCTGGTGGACGATGTGATCATGGGTTGCGCCAACCAGGCGGGTGAAGACAACCGCAACGTCGCGCGCATGTCCGCGCTGCTCGCCGGTATGGATCAGAGCGTGCCCGGCACCACCATCAACCGCCTGTGCGGCTCGGGCCTCGACGCCGTCGCCATGGCGGCGCGCGCCATCAAGGCCGGCGACGCCGACATGATCGTGGCCGGCGGCGTGGAAAGCATGACCCGCGCGCCGTTCGTGCAGGGCAAAGCCGACAGCGCCTTCAGCCGCAACGCGCAGATCTTCGACACCACCATCGGCTGGCGTTTCGTGAACCCGCAGATGAAGGCCAAATACGGCACCGATTCCATGCCAGAAACCGCCGAGAACGTCGCCGACGATTTCAAAGTGAGCCGGGAGGACCAGGACAAATTCGCCCTGCGCAGCCAGACCAAGGCATTGGCCGCCCAGCAGAATGGCCGCCTCGCCAAGGAAATCACGCCCGTGATCATCCCCCAGGCCAAGGGTGAAGCCATCACGGTGGACAAGGACGAACACCCGCGCGCCACCACGATTGAATCCCTGGCGAAGTTGAAGCCAATTGTGCGCCCGAACGGTACCATCACCGCCGGCAACGCCAGCGGCGTCAACGACGGCGCCTGCGCCATCCTGGTGGCGAGCGGCGAAATGGTGAAGAAGTTCGGCCTTACTCCGCTGGCACGCATCGCGGGCGGCGCCGCGGCCGGGGTCGCGCCCCGCGTCATGGGTATCGGCCCGGTGCCCGCCGTGCAGAAGCTGCTGGCGCGCCAGAAACTGGCCATCGGTCAGATGGACGTGATCGAACTGAACGAAGCCTTCGCCGCCCAAGGCCTCGCGGTCCTTCGCCAGCTGGGCGTGGCCGACGACGCCGAGCATGTGAACCCCAACGGCGGCGCCATCGCCCTCGGCCACCCCCTTGGTATGTCGGGCGCCCGCCTGGCCCAGACCGCGGCCCTGGAACTCCAGGCCCGGGGCGGAAATTATGCTTTGTGCACAATGTGTATCGGTGTCGGCCAGGGCATCGCGCTGCTGCTGGAAAAGGCGGCCTAAACAGTTGTAAAGTCTGACTATTGACGTTGCGGCATATTAATTGACCGACTAGTCGATTAATATTATCATCCGGGCAGTGGCCAACTTGAATTTATAGAGGGGCCGGGAGCACGACATGTACACAACCGAGTTGCAGAAACACCCAAGCAAGCCTGTGGCCGCGACCGAGCCGCAGGAATTGATCGACGCCTTCGAAGCGCGCGTCGCCGCCGATGAATTCATCGAGCCCAAGGACTGGATGCCGGCTGCCTACCGCCGCACCCTGGTGCGCCAGATCTCGCAGCACGCCCACTCGGAAATCGTCGGCATGCTGCCGGAAGGCAACTGGATCAGCCGCGCGCCGTCGCTGCGCCGCAAGGCCGTGCTGCTGGCGAAGGTGCAGGATGAGGGCGGCCATGGCCTCTACCTCTACGCCGCGGCCGAAACCCTCGGCACCGCGCGCGAGGAGATGATCGAGGCCCTGCACACAGGCAAGGCCAAGTACTCGACCATCTTCAATTACCCCACGCTCACCTGGGCGGACATCGGCGCCATCGGCTGGCTGGTGGACGGCGCCGCCATCATGAACCAAGTACCGCTGCAGCGGACCTCTTACGGCCCTTACGCCCGCGCCATGGTGCGCGTGTGCAAGGAGGAGAGCTTCCACCAGCGCCAGGGCTACGAAATCATGATGTGCATGGCCAACGGCACGCCTGAGCAGAAGGAAATGGCCCAGGACGCGCTGAACCGCTGGTGGTGGCCGTCGCTGATGATGTTCGGACCGCCGGACGACGAGTCCCCCAACACCGCCCAGTCCATGCGCTGGCGTATCAAGCGCGACACCAACGACGAGCTGCGCCAGCACTTTGTCGACGTGACCGTGCCGCAGGCCGAGTTCCTGGGCCTCACGGTCCCCGACCCGAAATTGAAGTTCAACGACAAGACCGGCCACTATGAGTTCGGCGAAATCGACTGGTCCGAATTCTGGAACGTGGTGAAGGGCGAAGGCCCGGTCGCCAAGGAACGCATGCACGACCGCGTGAAGGCCTGGGATGAAGGCGCCTGGGTGCGCGACGCCGCCGCCGCGCATGCGGCCAAGCAGCACGGCGCCCGCCAAGCGGCTGAATAGGAATCAAAATGAGCAATGAATGGCCTCTGTGGGAAGTTTTCATCCGCACCAAGGGCGGATTGTCCCATCGTCACGCCGGATCCGTGCGCGCGCCCGATGCCGAACTGGCGCTGCGTCATGCCCGCGACACTTACACGCGGCGCCTGGAAGGCGTGAGCCTGTGGGTCGTGCCGTCGGCCCAGATCGTGGCCTCGGACCCGCATCAGGCCGGGCCGCTGTTCGAGCCGGCGGAATCCAAAATCTATCGCCATCCGACGTTTTATCACGTCCCCGATAACGTAAAGCATATCTGAGCCATGACGACGGCCTCATCTTCCACGGGCCACCGGTCCGACCCCGCGCTCTTCGATTACCTGCTGCGTCTGGGCGATGACAGCCTGATCCTGGCGCAGCGCCTGTCGGAATGGTGCGGTCACGCCCCCATGATCGAGGTCGACCTGTCGATCTCGAACGTGGCGCTGGACCTGGTGGGCCAGGCCACCCTGTTGCTAGACTATGCCGGCGAAGTCGAAGGCAAGGGCCGCGACGGCGACAAGCTTGCCTTCCACCGGGACGCGTTGCGTTTCAGAAATTGTCTCCTGGTCGAGCAGCCCAATGGCGATTTCGGCCAGACCATGGCGCGCCAATACCTGTTCTCGACCTGCCAGCGGCTGCTGTTCAGGGGCCTGGCTCAGTCGACCGATGCGCGCCTCGCCGGGATCGCCGCCAAGGCGCTCAAGGAAATCGAATACCACGCCGATTGGTCGGCGGAGTGGGTCGTGCGTCTCGGCGACGGCACCCCGGAAAGCCGCGAACGCATGATCAACGGTTTCGCCTGGATGTGGCGGTTCGTCGATGAATTGTTCCAGGTCGACGAGATCGACGCCGCCATCGCCAAGGCCGGTATTGCCCCGGCGCGGGACTCGCTGCGCGCCGCCTTTAACGCCGAGCTGAAGAAAACCTTCGAGGCGGCCACGCTGCCGCTCGCGCCCCTGCCCGCGGCCATCCTGGGCGGGCGGAAGGGCCATCATTCCGAACACCTCGGCCACCTGCTGGCGGCGATGCAGTTCCTGCCGCGCGCCTATCCCGGAGCCACTTGGTGAGCAGCCCTCTGGGCACAGGTTGGCGCGACCGCATCATGCATGTGCTCGCAAACGTTCCTGACCCCGAAGTGCCGGCGGTCTCGATCGTCGACCTGGGCATCGTGCGCGACGTGCGCGAGAACCCGCCGGCGGTGATCATCACGCCCACCTACACCGGCTGCCCGGCCACGGATGTGATCAAAGGCTCCATCCGCCAGGCGTTGGATCTCGCGGACTTTCGCGACGTGGGTGTCGAAACCACGCTCACGCCGCCGTGGACCACCGACTGGATCAGCGATACAGGCCGCGAGAAGCTGCGCGCCTATGGCATCGCGCCGCCGCCGCACAGCAGCACCTTGCGCGCCAAACAGCTACCCGCCTGCCCGCGCTGCGGGTCTACCAATACTCAGGAAATCAGCCGCTTCGGCTCCACGCCCTGCAAGGCGCTGTGGCGCTGCCTGAGTTGCGCGGAACCCTTCGATCATTTCAAGTGTCACTAATGTCCGGATTTTATTCCCTCAAGATCGCCAACGTCCGCCGCGAAACCGCGGATTCAGTCTCCATCTGCTTCGAAGTGCCGCAGGAC
>CANJOI010000009.1 GCA_947475365.1 Fidelibacterota bacterium
CTCCGCCGACAGCCGCCGCCTGCAGCCGGTGGTCGTGGACGGCCTCAACCTCACCGCCATGAACCAGGTGTTCGTGAAGGGGTTCTCCGAGATCAAGGATCGCATGATCGACGAGCCCGACATGGATAAGGTCATCGCCGATGGCCTCACCGGCTTCGCCAAGATCGATCCCGAGATCACCCTCGCGGTCGAGAACGGCCACATCAAGATCCGCCGCGAGCATGACGACGGCACCCCGCCGGTGACGTTGGGCGACATCACCGTGGTCACGGGCGGCGGCGGGCGCGCCAGCATTCCGGGATGGAGCCGCGCGCTGCTCACCACCATCATCGCCGCGCGCCAGTCCTCGCCGCTGCTGCACGCCGCCGAGGCCGAGGATTTCTATGCCGCGGTGTTCACCACAGCGATCGCCAAGATCGACCAGTATTCCCATTACTCCAGCCGCCGCGACGCCGTGCGGACCCGTCTTGTCAGGGACGGCGTCATCGGGCTGGGCATCCGCATGGTGGCCGTGGATGACGGCGCCCAGGTGCAGGCCATTGTCTCGGAAGGCCCCGGCGAGCGCGCCGGCATCCAGATCAACGACGTCATCACCGCCGCCGACGGCCGGAAACTCGCCAAGGTGCCGTTCGCCGAGCTGCGGCGCATCCTCGACGGCTCCAAGGACACCCTCGTCAGCCTCACCATCAAACGCCCCGGCGTCGAAGAGCCGGTGCTGATCATGGCCAAGCGCGAGCTGATCGTGCCCGACACCGTGACCGTCGCGAACCTCGACGGGATCGCCGAGCTGAAGATCCGCAGCTTCAACCAGCGCACCGCCGCCGCCGTGGAGCGCGGCGTGGAAGCCGTGCGCGCCGAAGAAACTCAAAAGAAGGCGGGCGGCAAACTCAAAGGCATCATCCTGGATTTCCGCAGCGACCCGGGCGGGCTGCTCGATCAGGCGGTGGACATGTCCGACCTGTTCCTGCGCGAAGGCTCCATCATCTCCCTCGATGGCCGCCACCCGGGCGCCAAGCAGTATTACGCTGCTTCGGGCGAGGACATCGCGCCGAACGTGCCCATCGTCGTCATCGTCGATGGCCGCACCGCATCGGCCGCCGAGATCGTCGCCGCCGCGTTGCAGGACAATGGCCGCGCCGTGGTGGTGGGCACGGGCACCCTCGGCAAAGGCTCCGTGCAGACCGTGGTGCGCCTGCCCAACGGCGGCGAGATGGGCCTTACCTGGGCCCATTCCACCAGCCCGCGCGGCGCCGCGCTCAATGGCCTCGGCGTGCTGCCCGACGTGTGCCTCGCCGGCCTGCCCGGCCCCACGCTGACCCAGGCGATGAGTTATGTCACCACCGGCACCAACCCCACGGCTGAGGTCCGCCGCCGCTGGAAACAGCCCAAGGACGACCCGCAAGTCCACGCCGCCTTACGCGCCGCCTGCCCCGCCGAGGCGCACCTGGATCGCGACATCGACACCGACGTCGCCCGGAGACTCATCTCCGAACCCAAGCTGTATGCCCGGCTGACCACGCCAGACGATCCGCAGACGGCGAGCAAGCCGTAGCCAGGCGTTCAAATTTCGCCGCGGCGTCAGTGCGCGGCAGGGGGCGTGGGGTCCTGTTTTGCCGACTTCGCGAGATCGAATGCCGACGCAAGCTTTTGGAGAGCACTGAGTTGGGTGGACGTGGGCGCTTCGTAGTTCAGCGCCGTCTCGTGAACTTGGGAAGCGAGCCTCACGCAAATCTGTGACAGGTCAGGGTCGTTTAAAGTGAGAGCCGTACGCGCGGCGTCTTGAAGCACCTCGACCAGAATCCCCAGCTGGTCCTCGACTGTCTTATCCACCCGCTTTTCCTCGTAGCATTTGAGCACGAGGGCGCACACCGCGCTGAGCTTGAGCGCATTGCTGTCGAGCCGCGCGGCCATCATGTCATCCAGGCTGCTTTTCACCGCGCGATCGAGTTCAACCATCCGGAAGTGGTGTCCCTCGATCTTGTCCTTCAGAGTATTGACAACGTTGATGTGCTTGATTTTGGAAGGCCTGGCGTTGCCCGACCTCCGCCGCTCCGGCCCCAGATAGTCCGAGGTCGCGATAAACGGCAAGCGGTGCTGAGCCAAGAATACGATGCGGTCAAGCAACGTTCCGGGGGCCACGGGCTTAAGCAATACGTCGTCGGCCCCGGCCAGAATCGCGAGCTTCGCCGCGCCCTCGATCTTGGCGTCCACCATCATGCTAATCATGACGAACGGATTTCGCCCGAGCTTGGAATGGCGAATGTCGCGCACCATCTCCGATGCCGTTGGTCCTAAATCAGCGTCAACGATCACCAAATCCGGCGGCGACGCCTTAACCGCGGCAATCAGATCGCCGATGGTTGCATAGATGTGTTCGTGCCGTATGCCATAGCTATGCATCGCGAAGCGGAAGCCCGCGCGGAGCTGTTCGCTTGGCTCGGCAAAATAGACATCAATGTCCCGGAGTTTTCCCGGGTCGACTTTTTCCACGGATTTCCCCTCCCGAGGCAATGCCTGTGATTGCCGGAACTAGCCCGGTACGGCGCCGGGCTAGACTTAGACGACGCCAGATAATCGCGGAGACCGGCGATCCCGCCCCGCCGAAGCTGAAAAGTAGTGCGCAAGATTTACCGGCATCACACCCATTAAGACCCTATCACAACTGAGTATATAAACTTCCTCAAATTGCGCGCACGGCAGGCTTGGGCGCCAAGTGACGAGGCGATAGCCAGGCGCATTTTTCGTGAATGGGGCTTGGTGTGACCGTGCACGCCGAACGCCGGCGGACTCACGCCTGCAGGCTTGCGAGGTGCGCTTCCAGCTTCGCCAGCGAGCCGGCGAAACCACCCTCCATGCCGCTCCGGGCGCCGTCGAAGGCGGCGATGCCGGCGTCGTCGGCATTGTAGGGCTCCCAGGAAATGGTGATGCGCGTTTTGCCGTTGCCCGCGTCCTCGAAGGTGGTCGTGGCCAACATCTCCAGCGGCCAATCCGGCGACATCGGGTGACGCGTCAGGCCGCGGTTCTTGTCGGAGAATGACTGGATGAGGACGACCTTCTCATTGGGAACGATTTCCCGGAAGGTCTGCAGCCCCCACATCTGCATGCCGCCCGGACCTTCCAGGCCGTAGTGGTAGGTTCCGCCCACCCTGAAATCCATGTCCGCGTGAATGGTGTTGAAGCCCGCCGGACTCAGCCACTTTTGCAAATGCGCGACTTCGGTCTGCGCTTGGTACACCAGCGCGCGCGGGGCGTTGAGGACGCGGGAGGTCGTGAAGGGCGCCACCTTTTTCATCATTACTTTCCTTTTCGCTTCGGGTTTGCGGCATCCACCGCGTCTTGTCCGGTCTGGAGGCTTTGCAGATAGGCTTCCAGGCGATCGAGGTGCTGTTCGGTCATGGCCTGGATCTCCGCGATCCAACTGGTGACCTTTTTCATCGGCGCGACCTCGAGCTGACAGGGGCGCCACTGGGCGTTCCGGGTCCTGCGGATCAACCCGCCGCGCTCCAGGCTCTTGAGATGCTTGGTCATGGCCGGCGCGCTGATCTTGAGCGGCTTGGCGAGGTCCCGCACCGACATCTGCCCACGGCTGAGGCGCGCGAGGATCGCCCTGCGCGCCGGATGCGCGAGCGCCGCGAACGTCAGGCTCAACGGATCGGCCGCCATTCTTAATACACCATATGGGAAATTAACCTTATGGTGTATTATAATCCCGGCATGGCCCTGTCAATGGTTTCGCGATCATGAGAGGGCACGATGGGAAGGAATGTCCCGCGCATGAGCGGGGATGAATTTGCTGTGCAACGAATGCTACGGTCGTTTGAGCGCATGCACCGGTCCGGAGGCCTGAATGAATAAGAACACGATCTGCCTTTGGTATGATCACGATGCCGAGGACGCCGCGCGGTTTTATGCGCGGACTTTTCCCGACAGCGCGGTCGGCGCGGTCCATCGCGCACCGGCCGACTTTCCCGGCGGCAAGGCGGGCGATGTTCTGACGGTCGCGTTCACCGTCTGCGGCGTCCCGTGCTTCGGCCTCAACGGCGGAGATATCCTCCACCATTGCGAGGCCTTTTCCTTTCAGATCGCCACGGACACCCAGGAGGAAACCGACCGCTATTGGAACGCCATTGTCGGCAATGGCGGCGCGGAGAGCGCCTGCGGCTGGTGCAAGGACAAATGGGGCCTCTCCTGGCAGATCACGCCCCGCGTTCTCACCGAAGCCCTGGCCGAAGGCGGCGACGTGGCGAAGCGCGCGTTTACCGCCATGATGGAGATGCGAAAGATCGACGTCGCGAAAATCGAAGCGGCTGTCCGCGGACGTTAGAAGCACTTAACGCTATCCGCTCCCATTCCTTTTTTCGCGTCCCGCGGGCGCGAGGCGCCGGTGCGCGCCTTCGCACATCGCCAGCGTGCACGCCGGTTCGCAAATCAACTCGCGTCAGCGCCTGACCGCTGACATTATGCCGCGCATCACATCATCATCAGCATTGAAACCCCGGGGGATACTCGCCCATGACCGCGCCCGCCGCACAGGAGCGGCCACTTCTTCACTGCGATAAGGCGGAGTCCGTCCTGCGCGCCATCGAAGCGAGCTGGGCGGAATATCATGCCAAGCGCGCCGGTGTGGCGCAGGGCCTGTATGCCGCTCTGGCCCAGGTGTTGAACGAGGAAGGCGTCGCCATCGACACCGTCGACGGGCTCGATATGCTCGAACATTGCCGCCGGCGGAATCTTCCCATCGTCGATATTCTCTATCTGATCGAGGATCGCGTGCGGCGCGCGGGCTATGGCGGCGACCGCCTGGGCCTCGCGGACTTCCAGGCCGAGGGCAAGCTGGTGTACGCGTTCTACGACACGGCGCGCTTCGAGAGCTTCGTCGCGTTGAAGCAGAAGACCCAGCTGCGGATCGCGACCGCCTCGCCCTGACGCCCCCTCGCCCTGACGCCCCCTCGCCCCGACGCCTAGCGCCAGCGCTTACACGCCCGAGGGATTGGTCGGCACCGAGGCGGTGATCGCCGGGAAGCTGCACACGGTGCTCATGTCGGTGACGACGCCGACCTGGCTGTTGGTGAGCAGGTGCTGAAGATAGCCGGTGAACAGGTTCTGGATGGTGATGATGTAGTGCCCGCGCGCCTGGGCGCTGGTGATGCCGATGGCGTTTTCCAAGGTGGAGATCTGCAGCACCTGCTGGCCGTTGGCCGGGATCGAGGCCGAGGTGTAGGTGCCGAGGCTGGCGCCGGTGGCGGCGTCGGCGACATTCAGCTGCACGGAGGCCGCCGAAGTCGTGTTGGTGTTGTAGACCACGATCGAGCTGGGATATCCCGCCGCCCCCAGGCCCGAGCCGTGCACGTTGGTGACCCGCGTCAGGATCGGTGCTGTCCCGGAATCGCAGGTGGACAGGTTGCTCAGCGTGCCGTCGCCGGGCTTCCACAGGACGTGCTGGAAGGTGCCGTTGAACTGGGCCTGCATGGTCACCGAATACAGGGTCGGTTTGGCCGTGAAGGCCGGCAAGGCCCCTTCGATGGTGGCGATGGCGTATTGCGGCGCGGTTCCTGGCGCGATGCTGGGGCTGGTCCAACTTCCCAGCGACACGCCCGAGGCGTAGTCCGACAGGGTCACGGTCACCGTGCCCGCCGCGCCGCTGGCGTTATAGAAACGCAGGAATGATTGCGCGGTGGACGCTGCGGTGGAGAACACGCCGGCCTGGCGCAGGACGCCGGTGATGTTGCGGGCGAAGCTCCCGGCCACGGTCTTGGCGGCGTTCATGGTCAGCGCGCAGGTGGCCGCCGTGCCGCTGCAATCGCCCGACCATCCGGTAAAGGTCGAGCCGGCCGACGCCGTGGCCGTCAGGGTGACCGCCGTGCCCTGGACGTAAGGCGATGGTGATGGGCTGGCGGTGATCGTGCCCGTCCCGGTGCCGTTCGAGCTGACCGTGAGGCTGTAGCTCGGCACAATCACGAAGGTGCCCCCCACGGCCCGGTTGGCGCTCATGGTGACGCTGCAGGTGGAGGCCGTACCGCTGCAGGCGCCGTTCCATCCGGTGAAGGCCGAGCCGCTGTCGGCGTGGGCTGTGAGCGTGACGACGGTGCCGGGCGCATAAGCCGTGGCGAAGGGGCTGGCGCTCAGGGTGCCGGTGCCGGTGCCGCTGGTGCTGACCGTCAGGTTATAAGAGAGCGTGCTGACAAAGGTCGCCGTGACCGTCTGGTTGGCGCTCATGGTGACCTGGCAGGTCGTCGCCGACCCGGTACACCCGCCGCCCGACCAGCTGGAGAGCGCCGCTCCGGTGCCCGGGTTCGCGGTCAATGTCACCACGGTGCCGGCGGTATAGGCCGATGCAATGGGATTGACCGCGATTGTTCCCGTCGCCGTCACCGTGCCCGTGCTGGCGGTCTTGGTGGTCAGCGTATAGGTGCTGGCGCGGACGAAGGTCGCGGACACCGTTGTGTTGCCGGTGATGGTGACGGTGCAGCTGGTGTTTGTGGCGGCGGTGGCGCTGCAGGCGCCGCCCCAGGCGGACAGCGCCGAGCCGCCGGCCGCGTTCGCCGTCAGGGTGACGGTGGAACCGTAGGCATAAGACGCCTGCTGCGGGCTGACCGCGACGGCCCCGGTCCCGGCGCCGCCCGAGGTCACCGTCAATGTGTAGGACACCGCCGTGCTGAGCACCGCGGTTGCGGTGGGCAGGGTCTCGAAAATCTGCCGGGTGTTGCTGGAGTTGTAGATCGCGCCGCTCAGGCTGATCTTCGTGCCGGGCGCCGCGAGGTCGCCGGCCATGGTGTAAGAGACGTTGGTCACCTGAAACGCGACGGTGCCCTGGGTCGTGACCGCGCAACTGGTGAACATCAGGCTGGTCTGCACCAGGGTCGTGCCCTGACAGGTGAGGCCGCTGATGGCCGGCGTGGTGGTGGCGGAGAACTGCGCACCGCTGACGTCGATGCCAATGTCGATGCGGGCGGTGGTGGTGAAGATGTTGTCGGTGGTGATGGTGAACGACTGCGGCCCGAGCACGGCTGCGTCGGCCTGCGCCCTGGTGCCGGTCAGAACCGCCGTCGGGATCGTGACCGCGCTGAGCGTACCGAGCGTTGTGGCGTGGCTTGGCGCCGCTCCTGCCGCCAGCAGCGCAAGCACCATCGCGGCCGCGCGCAAAAACGCGAGCCCTTTGTCCGTCAGGCTTCTGCCCAAAAACACTTCCATCTCCGATGCAACAAACGAGCGTGCCGGGCCAGTTTAACATAATCTTAAGTGTATTGCAGAGCTCCTATATAGGAGGGGCTATATATGGTGTGTAGCGCCTTCAGGCACACGTAATACTGCGTCCCAGAGGTGCGCGGCGGATCCGAGGATCAGACCGCCGTTCCGACCAGGGAACCGATGCCCGCCGTCAGGGCCATGGCGAGTGCCCCCCAAAAGGTGACGCGTACCGTCGCGCGAATCACCCCTGCCCCGCCGACGCGCCCGCCTATGGCGCCCAGTAACGCCAGAAACAGCAGCGAGGTAATTGAAACCACGGGCACAAGAAGCGAAGCAGGAGAAACCACGGCCGTCAGCAGCGGCATCGCCGCGCCTGCGGAGAAGGTCGCCGCCGAGGTAAAGGCCGCCTGAATCGGGCGGGCCGTCGTGACCTCGGAAATCCCAAGCTCATCTCTGGCATGCGCCCCCAGGGCGTCTTTCGCCATGAGCTGATCCGCGACCTTGTAGGCGAGCTCGGATTCAACGCCGCGCTTGACGTAAATCTCGGCGAGTTCGGCGCGCTCAAGCGCGGGCTGCTCCGCGAGTTCGGCGCGTTCGCGCGCGAGGTCGGCTTGTTCCGTATCCAGCTGGGAACTGACAGACACATACTCGCCGGCCGCCATGGACATGGCCCCGGCGACCAGGCCGGCGACACCGGCGACGATCACGGCCGATCCAGCACCCGACGCCGCCGCCACCCCGACAATCAGACTCGCGGTCGAGACGATGCCGTCATTGGCCCCGAGCACGGCGGCGCGCAGCCAGCCGACCCGCGAAACCCGATGCCTCTCCGCATGTACACGCGCCATTTAATCCGCCCCCTCACCCGGCATCTTCGCTAAAAACCGTCGCCGCGCCTTAGGCGCTTCCATCGGCGGGAGGCGCGGCCTTCGATCCCTGCTCGATCGAGCACGCCAAGCTTGTTCGGGATTCAGCCAGCAGCTTGCGTACGTTTTCGTGCGTGTAGTTCGGGCTGTCGACTTTCAACAGCGCCTCGTAATGCTTGATATTGCCGCGGATTGTGTCCGGGTGTTCGCGCATGGTACTACACTCCTGCCGAAAAACGGGGGCGCCAACCGCTTACGCGACCAGCACACCCACCGCTAAGCGTATACCCTTGGCCGCCCCCCAGCCATGAATTTGCCGCGCGATAAACTGCGCACAGGATAGATTGCGCGCGGGCCCGCGACCGCCACATACCGAACGTCAGATATCCACATAAGTTCGTGTTTCTGGATTTATAACCGCACTAGGTAGATTCCGAAGGTGTCACTGCTTTCCGATCGGCACTACGCTGCGCCGCGGCCCGCGCGGACTCACGCGATGCGAGGCAACGCCCTTAATCAAAATCATTCACCGGGCATGGCCATGTCCATGGCGGGAGAAGGACCATATGGACAGCGTTGATCCGGCGGTGTGGAGATTGGTGATCGCCCTGGGCTGCGGGCTGCTCATCGGGGGCGAACGCGAACGCCGCAAAGGCCACGGCCCCGCGCGTGAGCCGGCGGGCATTCGCACATTCGCCATCGCGTCACTGGGCGGCGCGCTGGCTTCGTTGACCGGCGGACCATGGCTGCTGGCGGCCGCGGTGCTGGTCACCGGCGCGCATACGACGGCGGCCTATTGGCGTTCGCGCAAGACCGATCCTGGCCTTACCACTGAAATCGCGCTCGTCGTCACCGTCATTTTGGGCGGGCTGGCCGTCAAGGAACCCGCCATGGCGGCGGGTTTCTCGGGCGTGGTCGCTATTCTGCTGGCGCTGAAGGCGCCGCTGCACCGCTTTGTCGACCAGGCGTTGACCGGGGATGAAGCCCGGGACGCATTGGTATTCGCCGCCGCGACGCTGATCTTGCTGCCGTTGTTGCCGGACCGCGCCATGGGTCCCTTCAACGCGCTCAATCCGCATACGACTTGGCTGCTGGTGATTGTCGTCATGGCCGTGGGGGCGGCGGGCCACGCGGCCGTCCGCATCGTGGGCCCGCGCTATGGCCTGCCCATGGCGGGCTTTGCCGCGGGCTTTGTTTCCAGCACGGCCACGATCGCCGCTTTCGGCCTGCGCGCCGCCAAAACGCCCGCGCTATTGCCGCTGGCGGCCGCCGGCGCCGTGCTTTCCTCGGTCGCGACCATCGCGCAAATGTCGCTGATGCTGGCGGCCACCAGCCCGGCCACCTTACGCCTCATGACCGTTCCGCTGTTGGCCGCGGGCGCCGGCGCGCTCATCTATGGGCTGGCCTTCACGCTGCTGGCCTTGCGCCGGGAGGCAACACATGAAGAGTCCGCGGGGCGCGCCTTTAGCATCGTCACGGCGATGATCTTCGCCGCGACCGTGGCGGCGATCACCATGGCCGCGGCGGGGTTGCGCGACCAGTTCGGGCAGAACGGCATTATCGCCGCCGCCGCCCTGGGTGGTCTGGCCGACACGCACGCGGCGGCGGTGTCGGCGGCGGCCCTGGTCGCGGCAGGCAATATTTCGCCGCAGGAGGCGGTGCTGCCGATCCTGGCCGCATTGAGCACCAATAGCGTGAGTAAGATAATCGTGGCCGTGGCCAGCGGCAGTTGGCGCTACGCGCTGGCCGTGGTGCCGGGCCTCATCCTCATCCTCGCCGCGGCCTGGACGGCGGCGCTGCTGACGGGATTGCTCGGCGGCTGACCCTGGGGCCGGCGACGGCGATCTGGACAGAGGCCTGACCGCGCGTCCATGCTGGCGCGATGCAATCCGCCTCCCCCGACCCGCAGCCCGCCGGCAGCGCCACCCCCGGCGACGGCCTGATCATCGCCAAGGCGGCGCGGCGGATCATTCCCCATCTGATCCTTCTGTATATCTTCGCCTTCCTCGACCGGGTGAACGTGTCGTTCGCGTCGCTGCAGATGAACGCCGACCTGGGGTTCTCGACTACGGTCTACAGCATCGGCGCCAGCCTGTTCTTCGTGGGCTATTTCCTCTTCGAGGTGCCGAGCAACCTGGCCTTGGCCAAATTCGGGCCGCGCCTCTGGATCGCGCGCATCATGATTACCTGGGGCGTGATCTCCACCGGCACGGCGTTCATCTCGGGGGTCAACAGCTACTATGGCATGCGCCTGTTGCTGGGCATCGCCGAGGCGGGGTTCTTCCCCGGTATCGTGGTGTATCTCGGCAGCTGGTTCCCGCGCGCCTTTCGCGCGCGCATCACCGGTGTGTTCATGATGGCCATCCCGGTATCCAGCCTCATCGGCAATCCCATCTCGGGTCTCCTGCTCGATCATATGAACGGCGTCGGCGCCCTCAAAGGCTGGCAGTGGATGTTCCTGCTGGAAGGCGTGCCGGCCGTGCTGCTCGGCATCTCGTGCCTGTGGCTATTGCCGTCGCGGCCCGCCGACGCGGCCTGGCTGACGCCGGCGGAACGCACGCGGCTGGAAACCATCCTTGCGGAAGAACGCGCGGGCCTCGAAGCAGTGCGGGCCTACAAGCTCTCCGAGGCCTTCACAAACCCCGGCGTGCTGCTGTTGGCGGGCATCCTCTACTGCGTGGTGTTCGGCATCACCGGTATCGCGTTCTTCCTGCCGCAGATCATCAAGAGTTTCGGCTACAGCAACACCGCGGTCGGCTTCCTGAGCGCGGTGCCTTACCTGTGCGGGGCAACGGCCATGGTGCTGTGGTCGCGGCGCTCGGACCGAAAACGCGAACGCATCGGGCATATCATCGCCGCCATCCTCACCGGCGCCGCCGGCTTCCTGCTCACCACCCTGTTCCTCGACGTCCATGCCCTGGCCATGTTGGGCCTGGTGATCGCCGCGGTCGGGCTGTTCGCGGCCAATCCGGTGGTGTGGACCCTGCCCACGTCGGTCATGACCGGCACGGCGGCGGCGGCGGCCGTGGCGCTGATCAACTCCATCGCCAACCTCAGCGGCGTGGTGGGCCCGCCGCTCCTGGGCAAGACCGTGGACCTGACCGGCGGCTTCGCGGCGGCCGGGGCGATCTTCACCGCCACGCTTCTGGTTGGCGCGGGGCTGGTTTTGGTGTTTTCTCGCAGCCGGCTGGCTGCCGGGATTCAGAAATGAGCATCACGCGCGACTTCGAAGGTTACGGCCCCCATCCGCCCGCCGCCGATTGGCCGGGCGGCGCGCGGCTCGCGCTCAATATCGTCATCAACGTGGAGGAAGGCGCCGAACCCTCGGTGCAGGATGGCGACCCCGCCACCGAAACCGGCCTGACCGAAGGCGCGGGCCAGGTTTACGGCGCGGGCCGCGACCTCGCCGCGGAATCCATGTTCGAATACGGCAGCCGCGCCGGCTTCTGGCGTCTGCTGCGCTTGCTGCAGCGGTTTGATCTCCCCGCCACCTTCTTCGCCTGCTCCCAGGCGCTGGAGCGCACGCCCCAGATCGCCCATGCCATCCGCGAAGGCATCCAGAGCGGCCTCTACGATACCTGCGCCCATGGCCTGCGCTGGGAACTGCACCGCAACCTCGACCCGGACGCGGAACGCCGCGCCATTCACACCGCCTATGACACCATCACCGCCCTCACCGGCGCGCCGCCGGGCGGCTGGTACTGCCGCTATAGCCCATCGGAGCACACGCGCGGCATCGTCGCCGGCCACGGCGGCTTCCAGTACGACAGCGACGCCTATAACGACGACCTGCCCTATTGGGTGGAGGCCGCGGGGCGCCCGCACCTGGTGGTGCCCTACAGCCTTGCGGTCAACGACGGCAAATTCGTGCGCGGCGCGTTGGACACCGGCGCCGCGTTCGAACGCATGCTGACCGAGCAGTTCGAATTCCTGCTGGAGGAAGGCAAGACCGCGCCCAAGATGATGAGCCTGGGACTGCACTGCCGCCTCGCCGGCCATCCCTTCCGCGCCCATGGCCTGGCGGCGTTCCTGGAGAAGATCGCCAAACATCCGCACGTCTGGATCTGCCGCCGCGGCGACATCGCGCGCCACTGGAAACAGCGCCACCCGTTTAAGAGTGAGCAAAAATGACCCGCGTCCTGGCCATCAACTGCGGCGGCACCATCGCCTCGCTCGGCCCCACGCCCACCGACGTGCTGGAGTATCTGGAGGAAGGCCAGCGCCTGCCCCTGAAAGACATCCTCGCGCGCGTGCCGGAGGTGAAAACGGCCGCGGACGTGGAGGCGGTGGACTTCCGCAATATCAGCAGCAGCGCCATCACGGCGGTGGACTGGCTGGCGCTGCGCGCGCTGATCCAGGAGCGCTGCCGCGACCCGAACATCAGCGGCGTCATCCTCCTGCATGGCACCGGCAGCCTGGAGGAAACCGCCTTCTTCCTGCACCTGACCTTGAACGTGGCGCAGACCGTGGTGCTGGTGGGCGCGCAGCGGCCCCTCAGCGCCATCGGCTCCGACGCGCCCATGAACCTGCTCAACGCCGTGCGCGTGGCCGCGCATCCGGCCTCACGCGGGCGCGGCGTGCTGGTGCTGCTCAACGACGAGATCCACTCCGCCCGCGACGTGGTCAAGGGGTCCACCTACCGCGTCCAGGCCTTCCGCTCGCCCGACTTCGGCATGCTGGGCCAGGCCGACGGCGACGGCGTGCACTACTTCCGCACCCTCGACCGCCCGCATACGCAAGGCTCACCGTTCGCGCGCTTCAGCGCCACCGGCCTGCCGCGCGTGGACATCATTTACGCGCATATCGGCCAGGACGCCGTGTTCATCGACGCGGCGGCGGCGGCGGGCGCCAAGGGCCTGGTCTCCGCCGGTTTCGCCCCCGGCATTGTCACGCCGCCCGCCAAGGCCGCGCTGGAGCGGCTGGCCGCAAGCGGCCTCGCCATCGTGCACTGCAGCCGCGCCGGTTCGGGGCGCATCGCGCCCCGCGCCTATATCGGCGCGCAAGGTATGATCGCCGGCGGCGACCTGTCGCCCCAGAAGGCGCGCATCCTGCTGATGCTGTGCCTCGCGCAAGGCTTGAGCATCACCGACATTCAAGCCCGCTTTGCCGCGGTGTGAGGCTGACATGAAACCGGCCCTTCTGCTGATCCTGTTGGCGCTCGCGCCTTTAAGCGCCCGCGCCGCCGAAAAGGAAAAGGTCACCTGGCTGTTCTCGCAGAACGCCGGCAAGACCTGGTGCGCCTATGCCAATGCCGAGGACTACAAGCATGCGGTCGGCGTGCAGCAACCGCCGGAAACCGCGCGCATCGTCACCTTCGGCGGCGATGTGCTGGAGGTGGAATATCAGATCACGCCCGCCACCGGCGACTGGGTGGTCATGGACAAATATGGCTACAGCGCCGGGAAGATGGTCCTGAACCGGACCAATCTTCTGCTGCTGGAAGGCCTGGAGGTGGTGCAGGAAACCACCATCACCGGCGCCAAGGCGGCGCCTTTCAAGGTGGTGAGTTCCACCAATATCGACGGCAGCAAGGAGGCGCGGACGGCGCGGAGCTATCCCGATGTGCCGGTGCGCACCAGCTGGCAGGCCTTCGCCTTCCTGGATGTCGCCAAGAAGCTCGCGGCCGCCGGCGGCCCCGAGCTGTGCGATAAAGTGAACTAGCCGCCCGCCTTCGCCGCGGCGCGTTCCACGCCTTCCATGATCAGCCGCTTGGCGCCGTCGGCGCCGAGCCAGCCGCCGATCTCGGTCCACTTCCCCGGCTCCAGGTCTTTGTAGTGCTGGAAGAAGTGCGCGATCTGGTCGAGCAGGATCGGCGGGAGGTCCTTGTAGGAGGCAATATCGGAATAATAGGAGTGCAGCTCGTCCACCGGCACCGCCAGGATCTTCTCGTCCTGGCCGGCCTGGTCACGCATCACCAGCGCGCCCACCGGGCGTGAGCGCACCACGGCGCCCGAGATCACGGGCACATGCGTGATGACCAGCACGTCGCAGGGGTCGCCGTCTTCCGACAGCGTGCCCGGCACGAAGCCGTAGTTGGCGGGATAGAACATGGCGGTGTGCAGGAATCGGTCCACCACCAGCGCGCCGGAGTCCTTGTCCATTTCGTATTTGACGGGCGGGCCGCCGAGGGGAATTTCGATGAGCACGTTGACGTCATCGGGCGGATTCCGGCCTGGGCCGATCTTGTCGAGAAACATGAGGGAAGCTCCGGCTAAGTTACACGTCCCAAGAGCGCCCGCCGTCCCTCCCGCGCGGACGCCCCTGTGACCGGCGCTTGTTAGCGGAATTTCACGGTCCGGTACACCTCAGTTCGCGCATGGCCTGCTTGCGCCGGCGGGCCGAAAACCGGGCCTCAAGCCCTTACCGGGCCAGCACTTTGCCGTGGCGGACCGGCGCGCGCGGCCCACGCCTGACGGCGGCCCGGAACTGTTGCTACAGCAGCGCGCGGCGCCTCCCCGGGGTGGCCCTCTCCCCCGCTGGTCGGATAATCTCCCCCACCCCATCCGGCTCACCTTGCTCCGACGCGGGGCCGGTAGACGAATATCCCCGAAGGACACCCCATGGCCCGTTTCGACAACATCACCCAGACCATCGGCCGCACCCCGGCCATCAGGATCAACCGCCTCGCGCCCAAAGGCGTGAACCTCTGGGTCAAGATGGAAGCCTTCAACCCGCTGGGCTCGGTGAAAGACCGCCTGGCGCTCGGCATCATCGAAGCGGCGGAAGCCTCGGGCGCATTGAAGCCCGGCATGACGGTGGTGGAAGCCACCTCGGGCAACACCGGCATTGGCCTGGCGATGCTGTGCGCCCAGCGCGGCTATCCCCTGGTGATCACCATGGCGGAATCCTTCTCCATCGAGCGCCGGCGCCTGATGCGCTTCCTGGGTGCGAAGGTTGTGCTGACCCCGGCGGCGCTGCGCGCCACCGGCATGGTCGAGAAGGCCAAGGAACTGGCCAAGGCCCACGGCTGGTTCTACGCCCGCCAGTTCGAGAACCCCGCCAACCCCGCCATTCACGAACGCACCACCGCGCGCGAGATCATCGACGACTTCAAGGATATGCCGCTGGACTACTGGGTCACTGGCTACGGCACCGGCGGCACGCTCCAGGGCGTGGGCAAGGTGCTGCGCAAGGAAAGCCCCAAGACCAAGATCATCGTGTGCGAACCGGAAACCGCGCCGCTGCTCTCCAGCCATCAGCCGCAGGACCGCAACGCCGACGGCTCGCCGGCCAAGGGCCACCCCGCCTGGACGCCGCACCCCATGCAGGGCTGGACGCCGGACTTCATACCGCAGGTGACCGAGGACGCCGTGAAACTGGGTGTGATCGACCAACTGATGAAGATCCCCGGCCCCGAAGCCATGAAGCACAGCCGGGAACTGGCGCAGAAGGAAGGCATCTTCGTCGGCATCACCTCGGGCGCGACCTTCGCCGGCGCCGTCAAGATCGCCGCCGAAGCCCCGGCCGGGTCCAACATCCTGTGCATGCTGCCCGACACCGGCGAGCGCTATCTCTCGACGCCGCTGTTCGAGAGCACCCTGGCCGAGATGAACGAGGAAGAGCTCGCGATCTTGAAGTCCACGCCGTTTGGTGTGCCGGCCTGACGCCGGCATTGGGTTTTGGTGTGCCGGCCTGAGGCCGGCACAGGGCTCACGCCACCTGCAAGTGCGCGGGCGTGAGCTTGTAATAGTTGTCGCGGTCCAGGTGGAAGGTGCGCTTGCGCGCGGCGACGATGGCGCTCTGCAGTTGGGTCAGGCCGAAGGGCTTCACCAGGAAGGCGTTCACATCCAGGCGGCTGGCGGCGAAGGCGATATCGCGCGACGCCATGCCGGACATGAGGATGACGCACATGTCGGGGCGGTAGTAGCGCGCCACCGTGGTGGTGCGGATGTGATACAGCAGCTCCAGCCCGTTGCCGTCGGCCATGCAGACGTCCGAGATCACGTAGTCGAAGCGCACGCGGGCGCGGGTCATCAGCCCGTAGGCCTCGCTGCCGGATTTGGCGACGGAGACTTTGGTCGTGCCCAGGCGCTTCAACTGCTGCGACAACGAATCGATGGTGGAAACATCGTCGTCAACGATCAGGAAATTCAGGCCTTCAAGCATCGAAAAACTCGCCACCAAACCGAACGAGCCGGACTCTCGCCAGCGGTGGTAATCAAAGTGTTAACGCGCCGCGGTCACGTTGGAGAAAGGTCTACGGCGGAGAAAAAACGCCGGATTCTCGCGGAATTACAGAAGGCGCGGGTCTTGCGCCCGATGCTGGACATCAATCCCAAGAGGAATGCGCGCCAGCCAAAGCAACGGCCCGCGAGCGACTCCGGGCGAAAGGTTCCAAGCGAGATATTTGCTCACAGTCGATGATACCATCGGCACCGCGCAGCCCCGCCTGACGGCTATCGCTCTGGCCGTCCGAAGTCACGGTCCGACACCACACGGCCGTAGCGTTCGATAAAGGCCGTCCGGATGCGCGGGGTCCAGGCGGTGGCGGAGGCCTCGTCCAGCTCATCGGCCGCGATCACGGCCACGGCGAAATCGTCCGCTGTCACCGCCTTGCCCTCGCGGGTCAGTTCCCATCCGGTCAATCCGCCGCAGAAGCCCCAGATCACGCAGAGGTCGCCGAGCAGAATGTCGAGGTCGGCGGCGAGCGTATCGGCGCGCCGCTTGGTCCATTCCTTCTCCTGCTCCGGCATCTTGATCATGGCGTTAGGTTCTCGCTGAGGTGGCTCAATGGTCAGGCTTATACGCCAGCGGCCTGGGGCAATGGTGGTGTTCCGGCCGCTGACCGTTTGGCTGATCTGGACCGGGGCGGTGCGCCGGTCGCAGCCGGGAACCCCATAAACGGCGGAATATGATTTAATACCAATGATTTATGGCCCTCCCCCCGCGCCTTGACAGGGTTTTTTCCCAGTGTATTGTGCGCGGCTTCGCGGGGGTGTGCCTCCGTCCCAGGAATTCAGTGAGTTAAGCCATGGCCAAACCAGCCACCATCCAGATCAAGTTGGAGAGCACCGCCGGTACCGGTTACTACTACGTGACCAAGAAGAACCCGCGCAGCCCCAACACCACCGAGAAGCTGGTGTTCAAGAAGTACGATCCGATCGCGCGCAAGCACGTGGAATTCAAAGAAGGCAAGATCAAGTAGGTTTGCCTCTTCCGTTTGCTTTAAAAGCCCGGAATTCTAAAAAGCCCGCCCTCACCGGTGGGCTTTTTTCATAGGCCCGGCCTATATTGCCCGCATGATCCCAGCCGTCTATTTCCCCATCGAAATTCAGCACCGGGAGTTGCCGTCACGGCTCACGATCGCCGCGCACCTTCTCGCGCGAGGTTTCACCGTCGTCATCGGCAGCCATTGGTCGCTGATAACCGAGACGAATCAGAAGGCGCTGCCGCCGGCGCTGTACCTGTTCAAATCCGTCAACCGGATTCAGGGCAACGCCATGCAGTCCGTGGCCACCCACGGGCATATCGCGGCCGCCAACGACGAAGAAGCCCTCAACGCCGTGGGCGACAGCGGCTACGCCGTGGCGTTCAGCGAGAACGCCGCCGATGCCTGCGCCCTGTTCTTCGCCCAAAGCGAAACCCATCGCGCCGCCATCGCGCGCCGCTTCCCGCGCCTGGCGGATAAGATCCGCGTGAGCGGCAATCCGCGCCTGGATATCATGCTGCCGCGAAATCGCGGCATGTTCGACACCGCCGACCCGCGCGCGGAAACGTGCAAACCGTACATCCTGTTCAACACCAACTACGGCACCATCAACAGTGTCTGGAACGACCGCCAGGGCGTCGTGGCGGTGGCGGAAGCCGCCGGCGCGTTCGACGGCGAGGATCGCGCGGCCAAGATCGCCGAGTTCGATGCCATCGTGGCGTGGGAGAAAGCAAACTTTCAGGCCATGACCGCGCTGTTGGCCTGGTCGGTGGAGAATATCCGCGGCGTGAATTTCGTCGTGCGGCCCCATCCCGCCGAACGCGTACGCCATTGGGAGAAGATGCTGGCAAAGCTACCGGGCGCGCGGCTCATCGACCGTTCAGACCCGCACCCCTGGATCGCCGCCGCGCACCTCGTTGTCCATACGGGCTGCACCACCGGGCTGGAGGCCGTGCTGCTGGGCCGTCCCGCGCTCAACCTTCTGCCGCATGATCACCCCACGTGCGACCGTATCGTCACCTATGCCAACCCGACGGTCCGGAGCTGGCAGGACGCCGCCCGGGCCATGACCGAGTTCCTTCAAAACGGCAACGGTCCGATCACCACCCACGATCCCTCCGCCGCCCTCGATACTTATCTGCCAAGCTACCGCGACAACGCCGCGGCTCGACTTATGGCTGATGGCTTGATCGACGAATTGGCGCGGCACGGCGTGCGCGGCGGCGGGGCGGCGTTCGCGCTACGCGGGCCGTGGTTCGAGAAGCCGGTCAACGACCTGATGCGCCAGAAATACGACGTCAATGCCGGCGATATCCAAACCGGACTCGCAACCGCGGCGCGGCTCGCGGGAGTCGCATTCAGCGCCGAAATGGAAACGCTGGCCCCCGGTACATTTGTCCTCAAGCCCACCGGCTAAGCCCTCCGCGCCACATTCCGCGTGAGCGCCGCCGGCCGCCCCACGCTGTAAAACATCGCGACCTGTGATACGGTCGCGCGTCGCACGTCATCCGGAGAGCCCGTCGTCTATCTGCCCGTCGAGGTCAAGCATCGCGAACTGCCCTCGCGCCTGACGATCGCGGCCCATGTGCTGCAGGCGGGATACAGCGTGATCGTCGGCAATCACTGGTCGATGACCCACCCGCACAACATCCCCGTGCTGCCGCAGGGCCTGTACCTGTTCAAGACCGTCAACCGGCTTCAGGGCAATCTCATGGGGATGGCGCGCGGCGGCGGTCATACGGTGGCCGCCACCGACGAGGAAGTGCTCGTGTTCACCGATACACCCGGCTACATGCTGGTGTTCGCCGAGAACGCGGCCGCCGCCTGCGAGCTGTTCTTCGCCCAGAGCGAGGCCCATAAGCAGGCCGTTGAAACCGCCTACCCGCATCTCGCCGGCAAGGTGAAGGTGGTGGGCAATGTGCGCATCGACCTGCTGACGCCCAAGAACCGCACCGCCTTCGAGACCCATGACGACCGCGTGGCGCCCTTGCGCCCCTATATTCTTTTCAACACCAACTACGGCACCATCAACAGCGTCTGGGGCAACGACCCGGAGCGCCTGCTCAGCATCGCCGCGGCCACCGGCATGTTCGACGGCGAAGACAAGATGAAGAAGTACGGCGAGTACAAGGCGGTGGTGGCGTGGGAGCAGGCCAACCTGCGCGCCATGACCGAGCTGCTGCAGTGGACCATCGCCAATGTCCGCGGGCTCAACATCGTGCTGCGCCCGCACCCCGCCGAGAAGCCGGAGTACTGGCAGAACGTCATTCAGGGCGCGCCCAATGTGCACGTCATTCCGCGCTCGGACCCGCACCCGTGGATCATCGGCGCCAAGCTGGTGGTCCACACCGGCTGCACCACCGGGCTGGAAAGCGTGCTGCTGGACAAACCGGTCTTGAACCTCGCGCCCGCCGACCATCCCAACTGCGCCCAGATCGTGAGCGAAGCCAATGCGGTGGCGCGCACCGTGGAGGACGCGGCCCAGGCCATCACCATGTACCTCTCGTCCCGCAGCGGCCCGATCACCACGCACGCCGAGCAAACGGCGGCGGCACTGCATAAGCATCTGCCGAGCTACCGCGACGAAGCGGCGGCGCGCCTGATCGCCCAGGCGCTGGCGGAGGAACTGGGCCGGCGCGGCGCCGTGCCTAAGCGCAACTACGCCCTGCAGTGGCGCGGGCGCTTCACGCCCATTGAGCGCGACGCCTGGCAGAAAGACAAATACATGTGCACCGGCAGCGAAATGCGCCGCGCGCTGCGCCATGCGGCCGAAACCGCCGGGGTGAATGTGAAAACCCGCCTGGGCGAGATCGGCGAAGGCCTGTTTATGGTGACGCCGGCTTAGGCCGCGGCGCCCTGCTCCAGGAACCGCGACACGGTCTGCAAAAAGCTGGCGACCGAGATTGGCTTGGCGATATAGCCGTCACACCCGCCGTTCCGGATCTTCTGCTCATCGCCCTTCATGGCGAAGGCGGTCACCGCCACCACCGGGATCGAGCGCAGGTCGTCGTCGGCCTTGAGCATCTTGGTGATCTCAAGGCCCGAGATTTCCGGCAGCTGGATGTCCATGAGGATCAGGTCGGGGCGGTTCTGGCGCGTGATCTCGACCACGGCGCGGCCATCCTTCACCTGTAATGTGGAATAGCCATGGGCTTCCAGCAGGTCGTTGAACAGCTTCATGTTCAACTCGTTGTCTTCAACAATGAGGATGGTCTTGGGCATCAGGTCTACCGGTTGCGCAAACCCTCCCGCGCGCCACGAGAAGGTTTCGAGTAAAATCAATCATACAGCAGGGACTTACGTTCAGCAAGCCGCAGGCGTTGCCCCGAGCTGTTGAAAAATTACCGGAAAACCACGGTCTTACGGCCGTTCAGCAGCACCCTGCGCTCGGCGTGGTACTTGACGGCGCGGGCCAGCACCATGTTCTCCAGGTCGCGGCCGGTGGCCACCAGATCGGCCACGGACTGGGTGTGGTCGACGCGTTCGACCGCCTGTTCGATGATCGGGCCTTCATCGAGATCCGCCGTCACATAGTGCGCCGTGGCGCCGATGATCTTCACGCCGCGCGCATAGGCCTGCTGGTAGGGCTTGGCCCCCATGAAGCTCGGCAGGAATGAGTGGTGAATGTTGATGCAGCGCCCGGCGAGATGGGCCGAGGCCTCGGCGCTCAGCACCTGCATATAGCGCGCGAGAACCACGAAGTCGGCGCCTGTGTCGGCGACGAGCTTCAGCCACTGTTCTTCCTGCTGGCGCTTGGTGTCGGCGGTGACCGGCAGGTAGTGGAACGGGATCTTGTGCCATTCCACCAGCGCGCGGAAATCCTCGTGGTTCGAGAACACCGCGGCGATGTCGATATGCATCTGGCCGGCCTGCCAGCGGTGCAAAAGGTCGTTGAGGCAATGGCCCATCTTGGACACCGCGATCACCACCTTGGGCTTCTTCGCGGCCGGTACAATGGTCCAGTCCATCTTGAACTGCCCGGCGATGGCCTTGAAGCCGTCGGTGATGGCGTCGATCTCCAGGCTCTCGGGCGCGCGCGTGAACACCGCGCGCATGAAGAAGCGGCCGGTGGCCGGGTCGCCGTACTGGAAGCTCTCGTCGATGAAGCACTTGCGGTCGCGTAAGTACGAGGCGACCTCGGCGACGATCCCGGTGGCGTCCGGGCAGCTAATGGTCAGGATGTATTTCATGGAACTCTTTACATGCGGGCCTTCCGCCCGCGCGGATTACCGGATTCCCTCGTAAAACGCTAGGGTTGGCTGCGGCCTGGGGAGCGGTTTGCCCCCCTGAGGGCCTTGGAATTCCTATATTCGGGTGGGTGCGGACCATACTAGAGTTACAGCCGATGCGCGCATTCTGGCCCCTGGTCCCCCTCCTGCTCGCCACGCCGGCCGTGGCGGCCCCGCGCGATTTCGGCGCCCTGCCCGCCAGCGGGGTGGTCACCTTTCACAATACCTCCGACACCGCCGGGACCGCCGCCGTGCGCCTGCGCGGAGCCCAGGGCGCCACCTGGCGCGCCACCGTTCCCGCCCATGGCATAACCGCCATTGAGATCGGCGCCATCGACAACGGCGCGATCGCGGCGGGCGCGCGGGTCGGTGTCGAGGTGGACGCGGGCTTTAGCGGATATGCCCAGGCGCTGATACGCGACGCCGCCAGCGGCGTGATCATCAACCGCTCCGGCTGCGTCACCGACAGCGCGCCCGCGCTGCATACCGCCGCCGGCATCAAGGCAACGGCGGAGAGCCTCCTGCGCTTCGAGAGTTCCGGCGCGGGTGTGCAGACACCTGTGATGTCGGTCTACGACGCCGCCGGCACGTTCCTCGGCACCTGGACCGCGCCCGCCGTGGACCCGCGCGGGGCCGTGGTGGCGAGCGGCGCTGACCTCGCCGCCGCCCTGGCCTCGCCCGCGGCGCAGTTCACCGTCACGCTGTCGCCCGCGTTTCATGGACGCCTGGTGCATCAGCAAGCCTCGGCGCGCGGGCCTGTGGACCTCACCGCCAAATGCGCGGTGGGCCCTGAGCCCGCCAAAACGGCATCGGCGCCAGCCACGCGCATCGAGCGCGCCGCGGCCGCCGTGCAGCCGCGCGACGACGACACCCTCGGCTACAACCTCCAGGGCACCAAGTGGGGCGACCCCGCCTTGGGCACGCCCGCCACCGTGCCCTACAGCTTCTTCGATCCCGCCGTGGGCGCGAGCTTCCCGCAGCCCAACGGATTCCCCTACGTCGACACCGCATTGCCGGCGCGCAACCGCTCCGCCATCCGCCAGGCGATCCATCTCTGGGAACAGGCCGCCAATATCCGCTATGTCGAGACCGACGACCGCGCGTCAAAACTGCGTGTCGGTTACGGCTATTGGGGATCGCAAGGCACCGCCGCCGCC
The DNA here is from genome assembly GCA_947475365.1 of Fidelibacterota bacterium. GTDB lineage: Bacteria > Pseudomonadota > Alphaproteobacteria > Rhodospirillales > Rhodospirillaceae > SHVO01. The sequence continues at coordinate 22,589 of CANJOI010000009.1, forward strand.
AGTTTCCCCTGCGACCTTTGCACCAACTCCGGGCGCGCCATCGTCACCTTCGCGCGCGAGGTGTTCACCGGCACGCGCCGCGCCGAGCCCTACCTCCTGGATATCGCCGCCCATGAGTTCGGCCATACCGTGGGCCTCAATCACGACCTGGTGCGGTCCTCGATCATGGGATTCGGTCAGCGCGCGCTGTCGCCGGTGCAGCTCAAGGGACTGACCGAGGGCGACATCGCCGGGGCGCGCGCGCTCTACGGCTCCAACCCCAATCCGCAAAAGATCATCGAGGACGACATCGAAGGCGGCGAGTTCACCGACGCCATGCTGACCCCGGCATCACCCTTCGCCGGGCGCATCGAGACGCCCGCCGACGAGGACTGGTTCGTGGTCGCCCTGGTGCCGGGCAACGACTATGTCTTCACCGTGGAAACGCAAGAGGGCGAGACCGCGCCGCTCACGGCGCCCAAGCTGGAACTGCGCACCACGGAACTCTCCGCCTGCTGCAACTGGTCCAACGTGCTGCTCAGCAATACCGGTGCCAACGGCACGGCGTCGGTGGCCTTCACCCCCGCCTATCCCGGATATTACTGGCTAGCGGTGAAAGGCGCATCGGAGAGCGCCACGGGCCGCTACCTGGTGTCCATGCAGGAGACGGTTCATCCGCCGGTGGTGGTCTATTCCTACAGCGAGGGCGGCAGCGACGTCCCCGCCACGCTCGAGACCAGCGGCAGGCTCTCGCTCGCGAACGGCGTCGGGTACGACACCTCCACCAGCCTGGTGGCGCAGATGAACCAGGCCGGCGACGCGGACTGGTTCCGCTTCGAGGCCGAGGCCGGCAAAACCTATGCCTTCAGCCTCGCGGGCAGCCGCAGCTACACCACCGACGTCTTCCTCCAGCACCCGCGCCTGATCCTGCGCGACGACACCGGCAAGGAACTCGCGCGCGACGACACCGGCGGCGCCAACGGCATGCCGCTGATCACTTACACCGCCGCCACCGCGCGTACGCTGATCCTCGACGTGCAATCCAGCGACCGCGGCGTCGGCGGCTATACCCTCTCGGTGAACGCAACGCCGCAGGGCGGCGCGCAGCTCACGGAAAGCCAATTTAGCCCGGCGGGAGATCTGCCCGCCTCCCTCGCCTCGCCCGCCGCCATCGGCGCGGGGCAAACCTTCAAGGGCGCCATCAGCGCCGCGGGCGATGCCGACTGGCTGCGCTTCCGCGCGGTTCAGAACCATATTTATATGGTCACGCTCAAAGGCGTGGACGGCGGCGGCACGTTGCCCGATCCGGTGCTGCGCCTGCGCGGGCCCGAAGGCCAGCTCTACGGCGTGCGCGACGACACCGCCGGCACTCACGACAGCGCGCTCTACCTGCACCAGATCTACGACCAGGACATGTGGCTGGAAGCCGCCGGGTTCGCGAATCAGACCGGCACCTACACCCTGGAAGTGACCGAGGTGCCCAAGGCCACCACCAATTTCGTCACCTACAACCCGGAATACGCGCCGCTGACCGGTGACATCGCCTCGCTGCCGCTCAACGGATCGACACCGGGCCTGTTGTTCCCCGGCGCCGACGGCAACGGCTACCGCGCCTTCCTCACCGCCGGGCACCTGTACCGCGTGACCGTGCCCGCGCGCGAACTTGGCGGCTTTACGGACGTGAACCTGCAGCTGCGCGATCCGGACGGCAATCTCGTGGGCGAAGCCACCGGCAAGGGCAGCGCCGCGGCCGACGTCGTGGCGCGCGCCACGGTGACAGGGATGTTCACCGTGCAGGTGCGTCCCGCCACCGTGGAAGCCAGCGGCACTTACACCCTTGAACTCAGCCTTGAGCAACCGGCCAACATCGCCGACGCCGCCACCACCGACCAGTCGCCCAACACGCTGTATTTCCGCAGAGGCCCCACGCTGACGCCCGGCGCCACCATCACGGCGAAACTGGAAGGCCGCGACGACCGCGACGTGTTCCTGGTGCAGATCCCGGCCAACACCTGGTTCAAGGTTTCCACCGCCACGCCGGCGGGCTCCACGGCAACCATTCCGCCCAAGCTCTACACTCCGGGCCTGGAGAACGTCAGCGGCGCCCAACTGGCCGCGCGGCCCAACGGAGAGCTGGACCCCACGAACATGTATGTGCGCACGCCGGGCAATCAGCCCTTCAAGATCGTGCTCTACAACGACCGCGACCCCCAGCCCTTCGGCGACGGCCTCTACACCGTCACCTTGCGGCAGGAAAACCCGTAAGCCACTGTTTTCGCGCGACACATACCGTTACAAAATTCGACTTTGGATAAACCTGCCACGGGCAGTTTTTCCACCGGCATTGCCTAGGCCCTGTCGCGGCATTTCATTACAGTTTGTGGTGGATAGACCGCCAGAAGGCGGCGCCCGGGGGTTTTCGTTATGGCCGTTGGCAAGACCAGCGACTATCTGAGTCCGTTCAAGATTCTGGTGGCCGAGCCTAATGCGCTGATGTGCAGCGTCACACGCCAGTTGCTCACCATGCTGGGCGCGCGGCACATCTTCACGGTCAGCGACAGCGAAAGCGCGAAGTCCCATCTGCGGCAGGGCGACATCGATTTCGTCCTGTCCGAGTGGTACCTGTACACCGCCGACGGCATCGATTTGGTGCGCTGGCTGCGCGCGCAGAAGAGCGAAATCCGCTTCACGCCCTTCATCATGGTGACATCGCAGACGCGCCTGCAGAACGTTATCCTGGCGCGCAATCTCGGCATCAACGAGTTCGTGGCCAAGCCGTTCTCGGCCAACTCGCTGATCATGCGCATCAAGGAAGTGATCGAGCGGCCGCGCATGTTCGTCAGCTCGCGCAAATATTTCGGCCCGGACCGGCGCCGGCGCGCCAAACCCACGGAAGAAGGCGGCGACCGGCGCAAGAGCGAGTCCATGCTGCTGGACGGCCGCAGCCTCAACCAGGACCAGATCGACCGCATCGTCGCCGGCGACGGCATTCGCTAGCGGTTACCGTGCGCCCGCGCGCGTCTTCCCGGGCCGCCCGCGCGGCGTTTTCGAAACCGCGCGCGCTTTCTTAGGCTTCGCCTTTTTTCGGGGGGCGGCTATTTGCGCCAGCGCCATCTCGATCATCAGCGCGCCCACCGTCGCCGCCAGCAGCGCCTTCATGCGCGCCACGGCCGGCTACCCGCCCGGCACGGCCGATGACAGGACCCATATGGAGGGGAGGATGGCGACGATGACGAACAGGATGCTGATGTTGGTCACGGCGCCGGACATGAAGAACGCGGTCTGGGTGTCCACATTGGCGGCCTGTTCCAGAACCGCGTCGTGAAATTCGCGCGCGGGCGTGCGGGCCGGGCGCGGGCCGCGGCGCCGCCCGTTGCGCGCCTCGCGGCCCAGGTCCGCGGCTGACCGGCGGAAGACCTCGGCGCCGAGCGCGCCCCAATTGGCGAAGCCGTACTCGCGCGCGAGGGCGCTTTGCGCATCGGCCAGGCGGGCGTCCGGCTGCACGGCGCGCATTTCGGCCAGGCGCGCCTTGGCCTGTTTGCGCAGATGATCCAGATGCGGGCGGCGGGGAAGCACGCGCTTCCCGGCGAAAACGATGGTCATTTCAAATACCCCACTTCCTTGGCGCCCGGGGTCCGCAAGACACGGGCAGGAAGTCAGGTGTGACCCAACGTAGAACGATGACGAGCGGGCTAAGCCCTTTGCGCGGACAGCGTGCCTCTCGGAAGGCTTGCAAGCATAGGCCTGGGCGGCGGCGGCGAGCAATACAAACTTCGCAATATAAAGTTGCGGGTTCACCGTGGCGGCGCCGGTGCGCCCATCAGCGCCGCCAGCGCGCGCGTGCGCCGCACGGCGCTCTTGAACCGCCGGCTCATGCGCAGCTTTTGCCCGTTCCTGAGGCGCAGTTCGGCGGCGCCCTTTGCCAGCGGCCGGACGCTGGCGATCTCCGCGATATTGACCGCCCAGGACCGGTGGATGCGGACGAACCGCTCCTCGCCCAGTTCGGCCAGCAGGCTGCCCAGGCTGCGGTGATGGAAGTAGTCCTTCCCGTGCATGAAGATCCGCACGTAGTTGCCGTCCGCCGCCAGCGAGACAATCTCGCGCCAGTTCACCGGGCGCATGACATCGCCGATGGAGATGAGGATCGTCTCGGCCTTTGCAGCCGGGCGCACGTCCGCCTCTGTACGCACGCGCTCCGGGTGGTGGGGGTGGAGGGGAAGCACGCGCTTCCCGGCGAAAAAGGTCATGGCAATACCTTCCTTCCCAAGCGCCCGGGGTCCGCGTGGACGGGCAGGAAGTCAGGTTTGACCTAACAGATGCGATGACGAGCGGGCTAAGCCCTTCGCGCGGACGGCAGGCCTCTCGGGAGGCAAGGCGAGCATAGGCCCGGGCGGCGGCGCCAAGCAATACGAATCCGGGCTTTTGTCCTTCCCCGGGGGCCACTCCCGCCCCTAGACTTGGGGTTCACCCGCGCCGCTGTTGGACTCATGAGTTTCATCTGGCTCACCGCCCTGTGGTCGCTCGCCGCCCTGCCCCTGATGGTGCTGGGCTACGTGATGCTATTGCGCCGGCAGAAGCGCGCGGCGGTGCGCTATCCCAACCTCGCCCTGGTGCGCGGCGCCATGGGCGCGGCACGCTGGCGCCGCCATGTGCCGCCGGTGCTGTTCTTCCTGGCACTGGCCGTGATCCTGCTGGCGGCGGCGCGGCCCCAGGCCTTCGTCACCCTGCCCTCGCAGCGCTCCACCCTCGTGCTCGCCATGGATGTCTCGGGCAGCATGCAGGCCCAGGACGTGGCGCCCAACCGCATCACCGCCGCGCAGGCCGCCGCCAAGGCCTTCGTCGAACAGCAGCCGCCCGATGTGCGCCTGGGCCTCGTGGCTTACGCCGGCGCCGCCATGCTGGTGCAGCCGCCGACCTTTGAGCGCGCCGAGATCCTCGCCGCCATCAGCCGCTTCACCACCCAGCGCGGCACCAATATCGGTGGCGGCCTACTGACGTCGCTGGAGGCGCTGTTCCCCGACGCCGATTTCTCCGACCTGCAGCGCGGACGGGATTTCCGCGACCGCGGCGGCAACTTTGGCAACGGTGGACCGAACGGATTACGCGGGCCGGCCGGCGCCCTCGGCGGCGCACCGCTGGGCTCCGCGCCCAAGGAAGAGAAGAAAGAGAACTTCACGCCGGTGGCGCCGGGTTCATATAAAAACGCCGCCATCATTCTCATGACCGACGGCCAGGCCACCACCGGCCCCAACCCGGTGGAAGCCGCGCGCCGCGCCGCCCAGCGCGGCGTGCGGGTTTACACCGTGGGCTTCGGCTCACCCAACGGCACGCTCACCACCTTCGACGGCTTCTCCATGCGCGTGCAGTTGGATGAGGAGGTGCTGAAGGAAATCGCCGACATCACCCGCGGCGCCTACTTCCGCGCCGAGACCGCGGCGGAACTGACCAAGGTGTATCAGTCCCTCAACGCCCAGACCGTGCTGGAAACCACCCGCACCGAAGTCACCGCCCTCTTCGCCGCCGGCGCCGCCGCGTTATTGCTGGTGGCGGGGGTGCTGTCGTTCCTGTGGTTCGGGCGGATGTTTTAGAGCTGGGAGCGCCGCCCAGGGCTCCCTCGTTTGCCAATGCGTTGGCTCTAGTAAGCCATTGATAGCTACGATCAGCTGCGGACAATTGCAAGCAGCAAGGGGTTTCACATGTCCGCCCTTACTTTAGAAGAACTCGAGGAGCTCTCTGTGGGCACTTATCAGCGGTCGATGGCAACAATTTCGTCGGCGGTAGATAGTCTAAATAGTGCCCCCATGAACGAACTGCGCTTTGTGCAGTTCTCTCTACTCGCACGCACATTCCGACTTTTGCGCGGCATCCACACGTTGGTGCGGGAGCGCCAGCCAACAGAGGCGGGCATACTTACATTGTCGCTTTTTGAAGTACGTCTAGATGCTCAATATATCGGCGCCAATATTGATCGGGCGCATCATTGGATGACACACGACTCAGAACTCCACCAAGCTTGGACAGTTCGTTCCAAGATAAATGAGCTATATCCCCGTCCAGAAGAACGCGACGCACAACTACAATTCTTCGCATTCTTGTCGCAGTTGAAGCACGCAAATCCTCGGGCTGGCTCGCTGGCTTTTGGCTTTCGCCTCAATGGAAATTCCACAACCCTATCTATGGAGGATGATCCTCAAGACCCAATAGTTCAGCGTCACTGCAGGCTAATACTTTTTTCAGCAATTACGCAGGCTCTGCAGTCCTCAGGCGCATTGTTCAGGTCCATTAACTGCGGTGCCCAATTCGTAGAGCCTTTGCGACAATTTTTGGAGTTTGCCTCACAAGCCAACTCTCATATTGGGGACACGGCAGAAGCTTTTGATATCGAGGCGCGAGCCGATACGAGTTGGATTACTCCGCACATGTTTTCTGCGGCTTTGGAACGCTGGGGCAATATCCGCCCCCGTTCATAAAATATATTGCGAGCGCAATTCGCTTAGTCTGGACTTAAATAGTTTTGCAACAACACCTACCGCTCATCTTTCCGGCCTCGAAATCCCCCAGCAAGTTCGCGATCACCTGTTCCATGATGCACTCTCCCTTTGATTGGCTGCGGCGCCCGCGGGTGGGCGCCTGCGTGATTTAACCACGCGGTGAACCGCGCCGCAGGCCCTAGATGGCGCAAAACGGCGTCGGCTTCCCGAAAGGAAAACCGCCGGGGGGCCGGCACCATTTCGCCACGGGCGGGGTTTATTGATTGCGATCAACGCGCGGGCGCCCCGCGCGCGCTTTCATAAACCTCGATACAGGCATCAGTGATGCGGAGGATAACGTGAAGACCATGAAGACATTACCGGTGATGGCGAGTCTGGTGGCGGCGATGCTGCTGACCGCGAACTTGGTGTGGGCCGCGGAGGCCCCGGCGCCCGCCGCGCCCGCGGCCGCCCCCGTGCAGGCCACCGGGAAGGTTCGCGCGATCGATCCGGTCAACCTGGTCATCAAGATGGAGGGCGGCGATTTTTACCTGGTGCCGGCCTCGATCAACCTGGCCGACTTCAAGGAAGGCGACCAGATCGTGCTCAGCGGCGAGAAGGACGCGTTCGGACGCCTCCAGGTAAAATCCGTCACGAAGAAGAAATAGCCGCGGCGGCGTTCCTAAGCCTGCCCGCCGATCCTTTGGTTGGGCGGAAGCTGAGGACTATCGCCGTCTTCGCAACGCGTGATGCCCTATGAGCGCCGCCGCAAGGAGGATCGCGAATTGTATCGCCATCCTCAATGCTGCTTGGCGTGGAGGAAGCGCGGAGAATCTGGCAATCCATTCCTGAGGCTCCGGCGTGCTGGCGCCGTAGTGGAGGGTCGGCGTCACCGCGTAGCAGGCTCCTACAACAACGGCCGCCGCCAACAACACCCACGAAATCTGAACGACCGTGCGTGTGAATGTCCGCACCAAGATCATGACTCCCGATGTCCGCTTTCAGGCGGAGACGCGTCTTCTCGCACGGTTGGTCGCCTCAACACGTGGCGGCGGACTGCGCCGAGCACCCAGTTCCAGTTGATGGCGAGATGCATTGCCATGAGAACCAGGAGGTATATCTGCCAAGTATTGTGAAGCCTTCTCCAGTTTTCGAAATTACCCGCCGCCACACCAAGCGCCGGAAGCGCGACGAAGGAAGTCATCGCGCCGGAGAATGCTGTGACCGTGAAGGCCACGAACAGAAGCACGATGAGGAAAAAATCGATACGTCTTCGCCAAGCTCCGCGTTCCCGCAGCCGCGCTGCGGTCGCCACGATCCAACGCCACTCGCACAGGACATGCACGACAATCGGCGGGATCACGGCAAATCCAAGCCATTCGTGGAGCGTAAGTCCCCCGACCCGCGGCTGGAAGAGCAGGGCAAGCATGAGAAAAAGGACGGTGTCGAGAATGAGAAGGAGCCGGGTCCGCTTCATAAGGTAGCTCCCGCCTGTGCTCTCAGCCCCACCAGCCGAAGAAGCCGTGGGTGATCGCCACGCCCAGGCCGCGCATGAAGCTGGCTTCCTGTTCGGTTTCGGGCGCGCGGTCCATCATGTTCCAGGCCACCCACAGGCCGATGGAGTCCGAGGCGATGAAGCGCTCCTCGTGGCCGCGTTCGGTCAGGGCGTCGAAGTTGCGGCCGAAGAACGCCTTGCAGTCATCGAAAGCGGTGAGCGCGTTGGCGTTCATCTCCAGCAGGCGCTCGGTCACGGCGCCCATCAGCAGGGCCTCGCGCACCTCACCGACGCCCAGGTTATTGAGCCGCGCCGCCGCGATATAGACCGCGGCGATGGTGAACACGATTTCCCACCAGGCCTCGTCCTCGGGCTTGCCGATGAATTGGCGCAGGAACTCGAATTTGGCCAACGCCGACTCCCGCGCGGGTTTCGCGGACGCGCGGGCCGCCGGCACCAGGGCCTCGGCGCGCAGCAACAGGGGATCGTTGGGTTCTTCCGGTGGGGGCGTGTGGTTCATGCAAACCACATAGCATACCGGCCGGCGGTTTGCCTCCTCTCCCCCTGCGGCACGGGCGGGCGTCCGTCGTCAGGGTCCCGTCAGGTCGTTGCCGGAATGGGAAAGAACATGCGGCTTCACCGGCTGGGCCTGCATGAAGGCGATGGCGTTCTTCAATAGCTCCGGGATGGCGTTACGCTGGAGCGCCAGGATCAGCGCCTCGCGCGTCAGGCGCACCCGCACCGGCAGGCACCCCGGCGGGCCAGGCAGGCCGAGATAGACCGGCACTTCCGCCGCCGCCAGGGCGGCCATGCGCTCCAGGAACCAGGGCGACGCGGCGATCTCGGCGGGGCGCTCGATGAGCATGAGGTGCAAGGCCAGTTCGCCGGTGTCGGGCAATGTTTCGATACGCGCGAACACGCCGCACCGGTCGGGCCGCCACGTGTCATCCCAGGCGGCGAACTTGCGCCATGCGCAGAAAAAATCGCGGCATACACCGGGCCGCGCGTCGTAGATGCCGCAGCCGGAGCCGCAATGGCGGCACGGGCGATTGGACTGCTTCTGAACGTCTGCTTGGTCGATGCCGGGGACGGTACAACACACCGTACATGTTCCACAGCTTCGACCCGGGACAAGGTCGGCATGTTTCATGTACGGCCCGGCTAATGCATCAGCATCTCTGTCATATGCGCACCAAAGCGAGTGTTACGGCGCCAGCCGCGCGAGCAGCGTCGGCGTGGAATTCTTGCGCGGGGCCAGGGGCGCCGGGAATGTGCGTTCGCGCGGCGGTTCGGCCTTCGCCACCGTCACCGGCGCGGCGCAGGCCCCCTGCCCGGCGAAACCATGCAACAGGTAAACATCCACATGGTGCGCGCCCGCCGGATACTGCCGCCACAAACAATAGCTGGCCGCCAATTTGTCTTCCAGCAGCTTGCGCCGGTCGGCGCTGACGGCTTCGGGGTTGATGGGGCGCGACACCACGATCACGTCCTGGTCGTTGGCCAGCACGCGCGCCATTTCCTTGGGGCCATCGAAGCCGAAGGATTCGGCGTTGATGTCGCGGATCAGGTGGTCGGCCAGAGGATATTTGGTCGGCAGCGGAATGCCGGTGAGCAGGTGCAAGAGGGTGTGCGAGTTGAACACATACATTGAGCGCGCGCCGGTGGTGGTGATGTCGCGCGCGACGATGGAGGGCATATGCTTGCCGCCGTTGTTGTCCACACCCAGCGAACGCACGCCGACATACCCGGTCAGCGCCATGCCGAGCAGCAGAAAGGTGGTGACGGCGGCGCGGCGGCGCGGCGCCGCGGCCCCATGAATCGCCGCGGCGGCCATGAGCGCCAGCGGCAGCACCGCTTCGTAGAAATAGTGATCGGCGAACTGCAGCTGCGCGATGCCGCCCAGCATGGCCATGGCGAACCACGCCGCCATGAAGCGCGGCACCCAGCGCTCCTGCGGCGCGCGCATGCGCAGGTATTCGAAGCTCGGCGCCATCAGGGGGGCGAGCGCGAACAGGATCAGGCCCACGCGGCTGGCCAGCACCGGGAACGGATCGTGGGTCATGGCGCGGGTGGCGTTGGCGGTGAAGCTGTAAAACATAAAGGTCGCGCCCTGCCCCAGGGCCGCGTAGTAGCCGATGGCGGCCAGGGTCGGCGCGAGGCCGCCGGCGATCAGCACCAGCGCGCCCAGGATCGCGGGCGCGCGGATATTTGCGCCGCGCCGGTCCGCCTGCCAGGCGGCGTGCAGGTAGAACAGGCCGAAGGCCACGCTCTCGAACACGGTGACGTATTTGATCTGCAAGGACAGGCCCAGCAGCAGGCCGGCGGCGCCGAGCTTGGCCACCGACGGCGCCTTGCCGGCTTTCAGCGCCGCGATCTCGGTCATGATCAGCAGCGCGCCGCCCGCCAGCAGCGGCGCATAGAACACCGGGCCTTGCGAGGCGTCGCCGCCCAGGAGGATGGCGTAGCCGGAGAACAGCAGGCCGCAAACCATGCCGCCCCAGCGATTGACACCAAGGAAGGTCTGGGCGAGGCGGCTCAGCAGCCAGGCGGCGGCGAAGGTGGCGATGGCGGCCAGGAGGCGCGCGCCGGCGATGGGATCGGTGAACAAAAGGCCGGCGATGGCGTGCAGGCCGTAGAGCCCCAGCGGTTTGTTGTCGACGATGCCGAGGTGCGGCGGCGTGCCGTGCAGCCAGGCCTGGCCCATGAGGTGATAGACCGACTCATCGACGTTGATGACGTCGAAGCTGAAGGACGGCAACCGCAGGGCGAACACCAGGCCCGCCAGCAGCAGCACC
>CANJOI010000010.1 GCA_947475365.1 Fidelibacterota bacterium
CGCCATTTGTGACCGGGGTCGAGACATCGACAATGTTGGCGTTGGCCGCGTTCTGGTCGTTGGCGAGCAGCGTGGATGATGGGATCGTATAGGCGAGGCCGGCGGTGGCGTTGGTCAAGGAATCGGCCACGGCGGTCGGCAACGTGCCCCCGGACGATTCGATCGAGCAGAAATTGGTCAGGTTCAGGTACACGCCGAGCTTGGCGTTATAGACCGTGTGCGTGACTTGGGCCGACCGGGAGCCCGACCGCGCGAGCACCATGATATTGGCGTGATATTCGGGGATCGCCGGCGACCATTGGATCTGGTCCTGAAACCAGGAGAACGGCTGCTCGAAGGCGCTATTGGGGGGCACCGTGACCGTGGTTTGTCCTTTGAACACACCCGTATTGGCGTCATAGATCGGCACGTCGTAGGCCTGTTCCGCGAACGTGTAGTTGTAGATCGTCACATAGGACGTGAAGCCGGTGATCACCGTGGTGTGCACGTTCATCAGGGCGGCATTGATGTCCGACACCGACGAGTTCTGGCACGTGGTCATATTCTCGAAAAAGCCCGTGGCGCCGCTGAACAGCACGTTCTGCACGGCGACCGGCGACGCATCGGCGCGCAGGTAGACGCCGACGCGGTCGTCGGTGGCGAGTTTGGAGACATTCGCCGCGGTCATCAGGTCGGAAATGGAAAGCTGGCGCGACGCGTGGTTGGCGATATTCACCGTGGTGCTGCCGTAGGTCTGCCCGCTCGGCGAGCCCACCAGAAATGCGGTGACGTTGGCGGCGGCGCCACTAAGATTGAGAAAGCGCAGGTACGTGAGGTTGCCGTCGGCGCCCAGAAACATGCGCCCCGGCACGGTGTAACCGGTGGCGCTGATGGCCGAGGCTTTTTCGATCGCGGGCGCCCCCGACTCGGCGGCGTGGCCAGGCGAAAAGGCGGTTCCCATGGCCGCAAGGACGGCCACAACCATTCCCAGAATTGATCCAAAAACACCCAGCTTCGCACGCGCCACGGCTTCCCCAGTGCTCCCCAAGTCAGGGTCCCCTTTTCGAAAGTCTACCAGAGGTCTATTTGGTTCGCCTCCTGTACTACATTTAGTGGCTGCAAAAATCCCCCTGCCGAGGATTTCTATTGACCAGCAGCACGCCCTGGCTAAATTACATACCAACTAGTCGGTATATTTGAATGTCGCCCAGGAACGCCGTCGAAACCAAGGCCAGGCTCCTCGCCGCAGCCCGAGACGTCATCCGCGCCAAGGGCTATAGCGCCACCACGGTGGACGACATCTGCGCCGGCGCCGGCGTCACCAAGGGCGGCTTCTTCCATCACTTCGCCGGCAAGGAGCAGCTCGGAATCGCGGCCGCTGAACATTTCGACGATATGGCCGCCGCGATTTTCGCCGCCGCGGCCTACCGCGGCCTCCCCGATCCGCGCGACCGGGTGCTCGGCTATGTCGACTTCCGCGCGGCGATGTTTGCCGGCGAGATTCCCCAGTACACCTGCCTGCTCGGCACCATGGTGCAGGAGGTCTACGACACGCACCCGGCAATCGCCGCCGCCTGCGACCGCGCCATGTCCAACCATGTGCGCGAGCTTGCCCGGGACATCGCGGCGGCAAAGGAAAAATACGCCGCGGATGCGGCATGGAGCCCTGACAGCCTCGGCTATCACATGCAGGCGGTGCTGCAGGGCGCCTTCATTCTTGCCAAAGCCAAACACGATCCCACGGTGGCGAAAGAGAGTCTCGCGCACCTGCGGCGCTATATCGAAAGCCTGTTTCCGGTCCCCCCGCTCAGCCGCGAGCAGAACACACATCCGGGATAGCGAGGGCCGAGACATCCGCGCCGGCCGGCGCGAGCCCCCGTCAAACCCTCTCAGAAAAAGGAAATGATCCATGCTCGATCAAACCGAAATCATCGACGCGCCGCCGCGGTTGACGGCGGTGATTCACATGACGGTGCCCGCGTCGGAGATCATGAAAGTCATGGGACCGGGGATTGGCGAGGTGCGTGAGACGGTGGCCGCCCAGGGTCTCGCGGCCGGGAGCGTCTGGTTCACGCACCACCTTAAAGCGCCCGGTACGCACTTCGATTTCGAAGTGGGGGTCGTGGTGCCGGCGGAGGTGAAACCCGCGGGGCGCGTGAAGGCGGGCAAGCTGCCCGGCGGTAAAGTGGCGCACGTGGTTTATCACGGGCCTTATGAAAATCTCGGCTCCGCCTGGGGCGCGTTCATGAAATGGATCGAAGCCGAGGGCCATTCGCCCAAAAGCGATCTGTGGGAGGTCTATGTGACGGGCCCCGATTCCGATCCCGACCCCAAGACCTGGCGTACCGAGTTCTTCCGGCCCCTGAACTAGGACGCGCGCTTTAAGATCAGCAACGTGACTTCCGCTGGGACACCTGCCCGCAGGGGCGGGCCCCAATACCCGGTGCCCTGATTGACGTAGACCCACATGGCGCCGTGGCGGTTGAGGCCTTTGTAGTAACGCTGAAACCAGCCGATCATCAGGTTGAACGGGAAGTACTGGCCGGAATGCGTATGTCCGGACAGCTGCAGGTGCGCGCCGGCTTTTTCCGCTTCGGTGCAGCTCGCGGGCTGATGCGCGAGAAGCACCTTTGCCGTGTCGGGCGCGCCGGCCAGGGCCGCGGCGGGGTCGGAACCGTGCGGCGGCCCCATGCGCCGGGTCGAGATATCGGTGACGCCCGCGACGACGAGCGTGTCGCTTCCACGCGTGAGAACCACGTGTTCGTTGGTCAGCACTGTCGCGCCCAGGCCCCGGAATGCGGCCATCCAGGCGCCCGCGTCCCAGAAATATTCGTGGTTACCGGTAACGAAAAACGCGCCGTGCACACTGCGCAGGCCGGCCAGGGGCGCGATCGCCTGCGCCACGTCGGCCGGATTGCTGTCGGCGAAGTCCCCGGTGAGGGCGATCAGGTCCGGCGACGCGCCATTCACAATGTCGACCACGCTCTGGACATAGCCACGCCCAATGGTCGGGCCTACGTGAAGGTCGGATATCTGCGCGATGCGAAAGCCATCGAAAGCGGCGGGCAGATTGGCCAGCGGCACCTCTGTGACAAATACCGCCGGACCGCGCCGCGCTTGCCAAACGCCCACGATCATTGTGGCGGCGATGGCGGCCCCCATGACCACAAGCACCGCGCGGTCGAAGGCCAGGGGATCCGCCGGCGGCGCGATCACATGCCAGGCGATTGTCACCACATCGAGGACAATGGCGTACGCCACCAGGAGCGACATGGCGCCGAACGCAAGATGAGATATCCAATCCATGAACCGGACGGTCCGTCCAAACCCCGCGCGCCGCAGGGCCGGAAACCACATATGGTCGCCGAACGGCCCCACCATCTGCAGGGCAAAGAAACCAAGAGCGGTCAGCCAGGCGAGGGCGGGGTGATCATCGGCCCAGGGAAGGCGCGCTATCACGCGCCCGGCGCCATAGGCATTGAGCAGGGCGAGGATGCCGACGATGATCGCGACGCTGCGGCCCATTACGCGGCGAGCGCCTTCCCGGCGTCCGCCAGGATCTCATAGGATCTCAGGCGCGCGGCGTGCTCATAGATCATGGCGCTGGCCATCACTTCGTCGGCGCCGGTGTCGGCGACGAATTTTGCTAGCGCGCGGCCCACGGTGTCGCGGTCGCCGACAAACGCGTAGCGCAACCGGCCCTCGGACTGGGCTTGTTCATCCGCCGTCCAGAAGTTTTCCATATCCGGGCGCGGCGGCGGCAGCTGTCCGCGCGTGCCGCGCACGATCCGCGCGACCGCCTGCTGCATGGACGTGAACAGGAACTGGGCTTCGTCATTCGTATCCGCGGCCACCACGTTGCAGCCCACCATGACATGAGGCTTGGCGAGTTGCTTCGAAGGCTTGAACCCGCTGCGGTAGATGGCGATGGCTTCCATCAGCATCTCCGGCGCGAAGTGCGAGGCGAAAGCGAACGGCAATCCAAGCATCGCGGCGAGCTGCGCGCCGAACAGGCTCGATCCCAGAATCCACAAAGGCACCTCGGTGCCCATGCCCGGAACCGCGTGGATTTTCTGGCCGGGCAATGAAGGGCCCAACAGAATCCGCAACTCCTGGACGTCGTTGGGAAAGGACTCCGCGGCGCTCGCGTCACGGCGCAACGCGCGCCAGGTCCGCTGGTCGGTGCCGGGCGCGCGGCCTAAGCCCAGGTCGATGCGCCCCGGATAGAGGGACTCAAGCGTGCCGAACTGCTCGGCGATCACCAGCGGCGAATGGTTGGGCAGCATGACGCCGCCGGCGCCCACCCTGATCGTGGTGGTGCCGCCGGCGACATAGCCGATGGCGACCGACGTCGCGGCGCTGGCGATCCCCGCCATATTGTGATGCTCGGCCAGCCAGAAGCGCTTGTAACCCCAGCGCTCGGCGTGTTGCGCAAGGCTCAAGGAATTGCGCAAGGCTTCTCCGGGAGTGGAGCCTTCGGGGATCGGCGCGAGATCAAGCACGGATAAATTGGTCATCCAGCTTATATAACCCGCTTCGCGCGCGGATCAATGCGGCGGGGCCCTTCCGGACAGAACGCCATCCGCGCGGAGCTTGCGCGGGGGGCTGGTGCTTGCACGCGGTCTTCCACATCCCATATGCAACGCGGCATAGTAGGAGCGGCGCCGCGCGCAATCCTACACCCGCGCGGACCGCGGGACAGCGAGACGGCATATGAAGTGGCGTGATCTCCCCGAAGGTTTCAGGCGCGCAATCCTGGTCGCCGGCGCCACCGTCAGCGTCGTGCTGATGCTCGCCCTGTCCAAGCGCGACGCCCGCTGGGAGGTCTGCAGCACCGCGGCGCCGGATGTCCGCATCAGAGCCTGTACCGCGATCATCGACTCCGGCTACGAGCGCGCCGACGGACTCTCACGCGCGTTCAGCAATCGGGGTGCGGCCTTCCGCCGTCAGGGTGACCTTGCCCGCGCCATGGACGATTATGACCAGGCGGTCCGGCTCAGCGACACCAACTCTCGCGCATTTCACAACCGCGCGGTGCTTCACGGCGAGGAGCAGCAATATGATCTGGCGCTTGCCGATCTCGACAAGGCCATTGCGCTCGACCCTTCTTACGCCAATGCCTGGAATGCCCGCTGCTGGACGAAGGTGCTGACGGGGGATCTCACAGACGCAGTGGCGGACTGTACGGAGTCTCTTAAGCTGCACGCCGCCGATGCCGTGACGCTGTCCAGCCGCGCGCTCGCCTATCTCAAACTGAGGCAACTCGATCAAGCGATCGCCGACTATGACGCCGTCCTGAAGCTCTCCCCCCAAAACGCCACGTCACTGTTCGGACGCGGCGTTGCCAAGCGTATGAAAGGCGATGCTTCCGCGCGCGGTGATCTTACCGCGGCGCAGGCGATCAATGCAGGTATCGCGGAACAATTCGAAAAATATGGCGTGTCGAACGCGTCGGTCGCGGAGTGAGATCCCTGGTGGTCTCGGCTCGAGTCACACGCTGCTCAGCGGAAGGTGGCGACCAGCTTGTTCGTGCGCGTCAGGGCATTGGACAGTTTCTGGATCACCATATGATCGAAACGGCTGGCGAGGTCGGGGTTCTCCTGGCGCAGCCGGGCAAGCGCGGCGTTGTGGAGCACATAGATCGATGAGTCACTGACCGCGACGATCGACGCGGTGCGCGCGTCGCCGGTATAAAACGCCAGCTCTCCGACCATCGCGCCCTTGTGCAACTTGGCCAGCCGGATCGCTCTGTCGGCCGATTTAACCACCTCGAGGCTGCCCGTCTCGATGAAAAAGATCTCCGCCGAGCGGTCGCCCTCCGTACAGAGTGTTTCTCCCGCGCGGACATGTTTCATCTCGCAGTAGCCGAGAAAGACGGCGCGGTCGGCCGTGCTCTCGAGGAAGGCAAGCGGGGTTGTGGCGGCGCCGCCGCGCGCGGCGACGATCGCGTCCTCGGCCGTCTCCACCGCATGGTCGAGGGAGGAAAAAAGGCGTAGCCGCGCGGGGTCGCCGCCGCCGGCAATGGCGCGGACACTCGCTTCGTTTTCCGGCCCATGCACCAGATAGAAGAGCGTGGGCGTGTCGCGATGGCGACGCAGAATGCGCTAGAAAACCCCGACGGCGGAACTGTCGATGCCGCTGACTTTTGAGAAGTCGATCACCACCCCTTCGACCGCGCTGTCCAGAGCCTGGAACACCGCATCGATCTTGCTGGCCGACCCGAAGAACACGTAACCCCCAAGGCGGAACAAAAGCGTGCCGGCGCCGTGCGCGCGCAGAGTCTGGGTTTCGCTCTCGGGCCGCACCACGGAACTCGCGAACAGCGAGAGGTTGGTCGCAAGCTCCGCCAGCGGCACGCGGCTATAGCTGATGACAAACACAATGCAGGAGATCAGCAAGCCGGCCGAGAAGCCGACCAGAAAACCGTAGTTCGCCACCAGCACCAGGATCAACACGATCTGCGCAAATTCGATGGGGCGGGTGGCGCGCCGCTGGTCCCACAGCCATTGTTTCAGCATGCCGACGCCGAGAAACAGCACGAGGCCGCCGAGCGCGGCTTTCGGCACATAAGCCAGCGCCTGACCCGCGCCCAGCAACATGGCCACGCACATGGCTGCGGCAATGGTGCCCGCCAGCGCGCCGCCGCCGGTTTGTTTATTGAGCATGGTGCGGCCGATGGAGACCAGCGGGATAAAGCCCCCCAGGGCGGCGGATACGCCCGCCGCGGCGGCGTTGACCTTCAGCACCCGGTTGAGATCGAATTCCCGGTGGAAATTCAGCTCAAGGCTGGCCACCGAAATCAAGATCGTCAGCAGGCCAACGAAACACACCACCAGCATCGACGGCAGGTTCTGCGCAAGATCGGCAAGGGCGGTCAGGTCGCCCGAGACCTTCCACGGAGGCAGCCACTGCACATCCTGCATGCGCGCGAACATCCAGGCCGAGCGGCTGCAATAGCTCTCCGGGCACAGCCCGCTGGCCAGCAGCAGATTCGCCGCGACCGCGGCGACAATCATCACCAGCGGAATGAGGATCGCCGCCGGCACCCGGCGCGCCAGGCCAAAGAGAACACTCGCGACCACGACGCCGAAGGCGAGTTCCGGCCGGACAGGATTAGCGAAAAGCGTCGTGAAGCCCGCATACGTGAGCGGTGTTCCCAAAATGATGTTCAGCGCTCCGCTGGACATGAGCCAGCCGGTGGAGGCGAGAAACCCGGCCATGACCGAGAACGGAATGTAGCGCACGAGGCTGGACAGGCGCGCGCGCGCCACAAGATAGAACGACAGCGCGGCCATGATCGAGGTCAGGAAGACGCTGCCGATGGTGAAATCGATGTGCAGCGGACCAGCGGCGCCACCGCCTAAGGCCGCCAGCATGCTAGCCTGGACCGAGAACGTGTTGGAATCAGGCCCGGCGATGAAGGATTTCTCATCCGAGAACCAGCCCGACAATGCGCCGATCACCGCCGTGATCAGCGCGATGGTGATGCCGTACCCCACTTGCGGCGCGAGTGATCCGGAGAACAGCAACGCGCCATAAGACAGGGAATAGATCACACTGCTGAGGCCGACGATAATCCCCGCGGATGCTTCACGCCCGATTGTACCAAGGCGCATCGTTACGTCCGGCTGCCGCGGGTGAAAACCTCCAGCACCGCGTCCACCAGGGCGTCGTTGGAATCGACGAACTTGCCGGGGTTGGCGCGGTATTGGCGCTCCATGCCGAAGGGGATTTCGGTACAGCCCAGCACGGTGATCTCCGCGCCGCGCGCGGTCAGCAAAGTCGAGGCCTTTTCATAGGCCGCTTCCGCGCCGGCCCAGTCGTTGGCCTTCATCATGGCGATGCCCGGCGACACCAGGGTTTCAAATTCGTCCTCGGTCGGCGTCACCACGTCGTAGCCCATGGCGCGGAGCGTGCCGCTATAGATGCCCATGCGGTGGGTGCCGACAGTGGACAGCACGCCGACAGCGCGCGCCTGGGGGTTTTTCTTGGCCACCTGCCGCGCGCTCGCGCGCACGATGTGCAGCACGGGCGCGGCGGAGGCGGCCTGCATTTCGTCAAACCAGCAATGGGCGCTGTTGCAGGGAATGCAGATGGCTTTAGCGCCGGCGCGATTCAAAGCCTCGATCCCGGCCAGCAGCTTAGGCAGCGGCGACGGCCCATCGCCGACAATGCTCGCGGTCCGGTCCGGGATGGTGCAATCGCCGTACAGCATGACCGGAATATGCTCCTGGTCAGTCAAAGCCGGCGTGCGTTTCACCAATTTGCGTAAGAAATCAGCCGTGGCCAATGGGCCCATACCGCCCAATACGCCGAGAAAATCGTCCATCCGCGCCCCCAGTTGAGGGCGACTATATATCAGAAGATTGTCCATTCAGAAGGCTGTGGCCTTGCGCGGCCCTGTGGCCCCGCGCGCCAGAAAAGTGTTGGTGCCCGCTGCCGGAATTGAACCGGCACGGCCCTTACGGGCCAACGGATTTTAAGTCCGTTGCGTCTACCAATTCCGCCAAGCGGGCACACGGGGTTGGCGGGCACACCCTAAAGCGTGTGCAGGAAAAGTGTGAAGCGGTTTTCTCTCCGGCCCTGCGCCAGAGGGCAAGCAACCGCCTTCATGCAGGCTGCAATACCACGTTGGCGCCGATCTTGTCGGTGAGGCGGTAGCCCTGCGCGCACAAGAACGCCACGGCGGGGCTTTCCGCCGGACGCTCGAAAGCGAAGTCGTGCGCTTCCAGGATGATCACGCCGGGCCGCCAGCGGTTCCAGTCGTTCGACCGGAGCGCGTCCAGTTCCGCGCCCTCGATGTCGATGCTGAGAACATCGATGAGGCCGTCGGCGAAGTGGCGGGCGAACAGGCTGTCGAGACGCTCGATTTTCACCGCAACGCCGGTGGCAGCGAACTCCGGCCCCGGCGCGGTGTTTTGCGTGGCGATGCGGCTCATGCCGATGTTCTTGGGATGCCTGAACCAATAGGCGGTTCCAGGCACTTGGCCGACACCGATGTTCTCAAACACATCGCCAGGCCGTGCCTGCGCCCACGGGGCTGCCCATTCGGGATTGGCGTCGACGCCGAGGCCGCGCCAGCCCAGGGCATAGAGCAGGTAGGTGTTGGAGATATGCACGGGCGCCGCGCAGCCGATGTCGACATAACGGCCCGGTTTACCTTCCGCCAGGCGCCGCTTGAAGATCTGGCGCAGCAGCGCGTCCTCACCGGCCATCCCAAAAGAAATCTGGGCGTACTGCAGCTGCCTGAGATCCCAGGCAACGGGCACCGCCGGGGGCCGGTTAGCGCCGAAAAAGCCGAGAAAGTCCTGAATTTCTTTTTTCATCGCCCAAACATCTACAGTGTTGGTCTGAGCGCGCCCACCAGGCCGTCCACGATCTTGCTGAAGGGCGAGGGCTGGGTGTCGCCGGCATCCACGGCCACCGCGGCGAACACCGGTTCACCCGCGAGCCAGCGGGCCTCGGCGGTTTCGTCGGCGAGCGCGATCGCCAGAGCGTGGTTCATCTCAACATTCTGATAGGGCACTTTCCCCAGGATCAGTCCGGCGCGCAGGATGATGATGGACATCATCCGCACTGTGGCGCTGGCGTCCGCGGCCGTGAAGGGCTCGCCGGTCTTGAGCTCGAAAATCCGCATGCAGGTGTCGAGCGATTTCGAGAGCACGGCGCGGCACACCATCGGCCGCGACAGGTATTCCGAACAGCCCCGGTTCTCCAACATCGGGCACGGCAGGCGGAGATCCTCGCGGACATACTGCTGGACGCTGGAGGATTTCGCCGCCGCGGCGTTCACGCGCGCGGTCTTGGCGGTCTGGCCGCGCACCGCGCGGGCCAGCAACAGGATTTCCGGAATTGAGGCGCTGACATAGGTTTTGCAGCAATGGTCGCAGCCGCGCGCGCACTCGACCCGGCCGGTGACATGGGCTTTGATGTTGGCATCGAGCAGATTTTCGGCGAAGGCGGCGGCGCGGCTGGCGCGGTCCGGGATGCTGGTGTCGCGCAGGAGCAGCCCGATATGCCGGGCGTTGGCCTGGATCGCCCGCGCATTATCGCCCTGCAAGGGGTACGCCTTGCCGATCAGGGCCGCGTCATCGCGCAGCAGGGCGGCCTTGAGTTCCGGTGTAATGACGGTCATGCGCAGATTCTAGCCTGCGGAACGGCGTCCGGCATAGCGGGCCTTGCGGCGGGGCGGGTTATGGGCGAGCTTGCGCCCGCATGCCCAATCCCGCCGCCAAAGGCCTTTCGGCCGAAGAAATCCTCGCCCGCCTCTTGCACCGCGACGGCATGATCCTGGTGATCAACAAGCCGCCGGGCATCCCGGTGCATGCCGGTTTCGGTGGCGGGCCGAACCTGGAAGAGAGTTTCGTCCACCTCGCCTTTGGGCTGCATCGCCCGCCCGCCTTGTGCCATCGCCTCGACCGCGACACGTCCGGCTGCCTGGTGCTCGGGCGCCATACCAAGGCGCTGCGCCAGGTGGGCGATATGTTCGCCGCCGGCAAGGTGCGCAAGACCTATTGGGCGTTGGTGGACGGTGCGCCACGCGAGAGTGAAGGGCGCATCAAGGTGCCGATCCGCAAGATCGGGCAGGGGCCGGGCTGGAAGATGAAGGCCGATCCCCGCAACGGCCAGGAAGCCATCACCGACTATAAAGTGCGCGGGTCGATCGACACGCCGCACGGCAAACGCACCTGGCTGGAGCTTTATCCCCATACCGGACGCACCCATCAGATTCGCATTCATTGCGCCGAGCTGGGATGCCCGGTTGTGGGCGACAAGGTTTATGGACGCGCGGAACTGGCCGGTGACTTGATGCTGCACGCACGGGCGGTCGCCATCCCGATGCATTCCAAACGCGATCCCATCAAGGTCAAGGCGCCGCCGCCGGAACATATGCGCGCCGATCTCATCGCTTGCGGATTCAAGGAAGAGCCCGAGCCGGCGCCTGTCGCGGCGGCCGCGGATCCGAATCCGCCGCCGAAAGTCATTCCGGATACGCCCGATTTTTCCGCGACCGATGCGGCCAGGAACCGTGCGGCCACACGCGGCGCTTTCAAGAAAAAAGGCCGCCGGCCGGGTGGGCCCAAGAGAGTCGATAGGAAGACCGATAGAGAGCGGCGCTAGGGCGCCGTGACCGCCGGTTCAGCGCCGAACCGGCGCATCATCTCCGCGACCTCGGCGAGGGCGGCGGTGATCAGGGCCTTGTCGGTGGAACGCGCGACGATGCTGGTGCACAGCTTGTCGTTGCGCACCGACGGGTAGCTTCCCAGGCTGACATTTTTATATTTTTCCTGCAGCGCGGTGAGGTCTGCGGCGATGTCGCCTTCGCGCACTTCGCCGTCAACGCTACCGGAAAATACCGGATCGCCCGTGCGCAGCAGTGGCACCGCCGCTTCAAACATCGCCTGGGCGATGGACGGAATGCCCGCCATCACGAAAACATTCTCAATGCGATAGCCGGGCGCCGAGGTGACGCGGTTCTCGATCAGGGTCACGCCGGCGCCGTCGGGTGTTTCGGCCATTTTCAGGCGTGCCTCGTTGATGTCGCTCCCGCCTTTACTCAAAGAGTCCTTGTAGAAAGCGCGCAACTTCTTCTCCGCTTCGGGATGGCGAATCACCTTGCGGCCGAAGGCGCGCGCGATACAGGCCGTGGTGATGTCGTCGTGAGTCGGGCCGATGCCGCCGGTGGTGAAGACATAGGTGTAGAGCACGCGGCAGAAGTTCACGGCGGCGACGATCGCTTCGGGCTGGTCCGGCACCACCCGCGCTTCCTTGAGCTTGATGCCGAGCTGCCCGAGGCGGCCGGCCATGTACTTGATATTGGTGTCCTGGGTGCGGCCCGAGAGGATCTCGTCGCCGATGATCAGGATGCAGGCGGTGGGAGTGTCGCTCATGCGCTTAGTCTAGGCTCTTACAGCCAATCCTGCAGCAGCGGGATCAGCGGTTCGTCCGCGGGGGGCATGGGGTAGTCGCGGAGATTCTGCGCGCGCACCCAGGCGATCTTCTGGCCTTCGGTGGGCTCAATCCGTCCCTTCCACTGCCGGCATATATAAAGCGGCATCAACAGATGGAAGGTTTCGTAGGAGTGACTGGCGAAGCCTAACGGGGCCAGGCAGCTCGCCCGGATATCGACGCTGAGCTCTTCTTTCAGTTCGCGGATCAGGGCCGCTTCCGGGGTTTCGCCCGGCTCGACCTTGCCGCCGGGAAACTCCCACAGCCCGGCCATGGATTTGCCGGCCGGGCGCTGCGCCAGAAGCACGCGAGCATCGGCATCGAGCAACGCCACGGCGCTCACCAGCACGATGGGCAAACCCGTGCGCGGCTCCGCGCCGGCGGACCAGCAGCCGGCCTCGTCTTCCGCCGTGGTGCCCTCAGGTACGGTATGAGCCATTGATGTCGATATACCCGTGGGTGAGGTCACAGGTCCACACCGTGGCCTTGCCGTTCGCGATGCCGACGTCGACGGTGATGTCGATGTTCTGGCCTTTCATATGCGCGGTCACCGGCGTCTCGTCGTAGTCCGGCACCGGCTCGCCGTCGCGCGTGATGACCACGCCGCCCATGGAAATCGCGAGCTTGTCGCGATCCGCGCGCTCGCCGGCCTTGCCCACCGCCATGACAATGCGGCCCCAGTTGGCGTCCTCGCCGGCCACGGCGGTTTTCACCAGCGGCGAATTGGCGATGGCGAGCGCGATGCGCTTCGCCGCCTGATCGTGTTCCGCGCCGGTGACTTTGATTTCGATGAACTTGGTGGCGCCTTCGCCGTCCTTGGCGACCAGCTGCGCCAGCTCGATCAAGAGATCGTCCAGTTCGGCGCGGAAATCCGCCACGCGCGGGTCGGCGGCGTCGGCGATCAGGTCGTGCGCCGCCTTGCCGGTGGCGAACATCAGCAGCGTGTCGGAGGTGGAGGTGTCGCTGTCCACCGTCATGCAATTAAAGCTTCTGTCGCAGCCGGTGGTGAGCATCGTCTGCACAGCGTCGGCCGACAGCTTCGCGTCGGTGAAGACATAGGCCAGCATGGTGCCCATGTCCGGCGCGATCATACCGGAGCCCTTGCAGAACCCGTTGATGGTGACGGGCACACCGCCGATTGTGGCCGTGCGGGTGGCCAGTTTGGGGAAGGTGTCGGTGGTCATGATGGCGCGGGTCGCGTCCATCCAGGCCTGGTCCGAGAGGGAATCCTTCATCTGGGGCAGGGCGTTCAGGATCTTTTCCGCCGGCAGGCGCACGCCGATGGTGCCGGTGGACGAAACGAAAACCTCCTCGGGCTTGCAGCCGAATTCCCGGGCGGCGGCCGCGCAGGTGTCGGCCACGTCCTTGACGCCCTGACGGCCGGTAAAGGTGTTGGCGTTGCCGGCATTCACCACCAATACCCGGCCGCTGCCGCCCTTGAGGTGGTCGCGGCAGGACAGGACCGGCGCCGACGCGGTCAAAGAGCGCGTCAGGGCTCCCCCGACGGTCGTGCCGGGGTCGCACACCGCGACCATCAGGTCGGAACGCCCCTTGTAACGGATGCCGGCGGCGAAACTGGCGAAGCGCACGCCGGGAACCGGCGGCAGGGTGGGATAAGACGCGGGAGCTAAGGGAGAGACCGGTGAGGCCATGGCAGGTCCAGGGACGGCCGGAGACCGTCAAAAGGGTGACGCAGGCAAAAAATAGCTCGCTTCAATGGCATAAGGCCTACCCCCGGACAAGCGGCCGCGGGGGTTAAAGTCCGGGGAGAACCGGAGGGTGGCGGGCGCGCGTCACACACCCGTTAAATCGAAGAAATATCAAGCAAATCAACTGAATTTGCGGGCGGTGTCGTTGACTTCAGGGCATCCGGCTTTTATCTGTCTGCCATCAACCGGTCCAGGCAGAGGGCTTCCCTCTCGGGCCCGGGTCCAACTCCCCCTTGTGCGGCGTTGGACTTGGGTTCTTCCGGCCACCCGCTCGTCACTCTCGAGGTCTAGATGCTCGGCGCTCTCGCCAAACGCCTTTTCGGCACCCGTAACGACCGGCTGATCAAGTCTCTCCGTCCGATTGTCGACCAGATTAACGCCAAGGAAGCCGAAGTCGCGGCCCTGGACGATGTCGGCGTGCGCGAACGCACCGATTGGCTTAAAGGCCGCCTGGCCGCCGGCGAGACCCTGGACGACATCCTGGTGGATGCCTTCGCCACCGTGCGCGAAGCCGCCAAACGCACCCTGAAGCAGCGCCATTTCGACGTGCAGATGATCGGCGGCATGGTCCTGCACCGTTGCAAGATCGCGGAAATGGGTACCGGCGAAGGCAAGACCCTGGTTTCGACCCTGCCGGTGTACCTGAACGCGCTCTCGGGTAAGGGCGTGCATGTGGTCACGGTCAACGACTACCTCGCCAAGCGCGACGCGGAATGGATGGGCCAGGTCTATCGTTTCCTCGGCCTGACCGTCGGCTGCATCCAGCACAACCTCACCGACATCGACCGCCGCGCGGCTTATGCCTGCGACATCACCTACAGCACCAACAACGAACTCGGCTTCGACTACCTGCGCGACAACATGAAGTACGCGATGGAAGACATGGTCCAGCGCGAATTCAATTACGCCATCGTCGACGAAGTGGACTCGATCCTGATCGACGAAGCGCGCACGCCGCTGATCATCTCCGGCCCGTCGCAGGACCGCACCGATCTTTACGAACGCGTCGACGCCTTGATCCCGCTACTCAAGGAAGAACACTACGAGAAGGACGAGAAGCAGCGTTCGATCACCTATACCGACGCCGGCACCGAAGCGCTGGAGAAGCTCCTGGTCGAGCATGGCATCCTCTCGGACGGCGGCCTCTACGACATCCAGAACATCTCGCTGGTGCATCACTCGAACCAAGCGCTGCGCGCCCACCACATGTTCAAGAAGGATGTGGATTACCTCGTGCGCGACGGCAAGGTTCACCTGATCGACGAGTTCACCGGCCGCATCATGGAAGGCCGCCGCCTGTCGGAAGGCCTGCACCAGGCGATCGAAGCCAAGGAACACGTCGAGGTTCAGAACGAGAACCAGACCCTGGCCACCATCACGTTCCAGAACTACTTCCGCATGTACCCGAAGCTCGCGGGCATGACCGGCACGGCCATGACCGAAGAAGAGGAATTCGGATCGATCTACGGCCTCGATGTGGTCGAAGTGCCGCCCAACATGACGCGCGCACGCAAGGACGAGCACGACGAGGTCTACCGGTCGGTTGCTGAAAAACACGACGCGATTGTCACGCTGATCGAGGAGTGCCAGAAGCGCCAGCAGCCGGTGCTGATCGGCACCGTGTCGATCGAGAAATCGGAGCAGCTCGCCGAACTGCTGCGCAAGAAGACCAAGATCAAGGCGGCGGTGCTGAACGCGAAATATCACGAGCAGGAAGCCTTCATCATCGCCCAGGCCGGCGTGCCGGGCGCGGTCACGATCGCCACCAACATGGCCGGCCGCGGCACCGACATTCAGCTCGGCGGCAATGCCGAGTACCGCTTCGCCGAGGATGAGCGCACCCGCGGGCGCCTGCTCTCGGACGAAGAACGCGACGCCATCCGCCGCGATATCGCCGAGAAGAAGCAGGTGGCTTTGGCGGCGGGCGGCCTCTACGTGGTCGGCACCGAGCGCCACGAGAGCCGGCGTATCGACAACCAGTTGCGCGGCCGTTCCGGCCGCCAGGGCGACCCCGGCGCCTCCAAGTTCTTCCTGTCGCTCCAGGACGATCTCATGCGCATCTTCGGCTCCGAGCGCATGGACGGCCTGCTGCAGCGCCTGGGCCTCCAGCCCGGCGAGGCCATCATCCATCCGTGGATCAACAAGGCCATCGAGAAGGCCCAGCAGAAGGTCGAAGCCCGCAACTTCGACATCCGCAAGAACCTGCTGCAGTACGACGACGTCATGAACGACCAGCGCCGTGTGATCTTCGACCAGCGGCGCGAGATGATGCAGGCGGACGACCTGTCCGAATACATCACCGAGATGCGCCACGACGTGGTCGCGGACCTGGTGGCCAAGTTCATCCCCGAGCGCGCCATGCACGAGGAATGGGACCTGGCGGGCCTGCACGAAGAAACGCTGCGCATCCTTAACCTGGACCTGCCGCTCAAGGAGTGGGCGCAGGAAGAAGGTATCGCCGACGAGGAAATCCGCGAGCGCATCACCCAGGCGGCCGACGCTAAGTTCGCCGAGAAGGCCTCGACGCTCGGCCCCGAAACCATGCGCCGTGTCGAGAAAAGCCTGATCCTGCAGATGATCGACCAGGGTTGGCGCGACCATCTGGCGCAGCTCGACATGCTGCGTCACGGGGTCAACCTGCGGGCGTATGGGCAGAAGCAGCCGTTGCTGGAATACCAGCGCGAGTCCTTCGAGATGTTCACGCAGCTGCTGTCGTCGCTGCGCGAGCGCGTCACCAGCATCCTCTCGCGTATCGAGTTCCGCGCCGACCCGCCGCCGGAAAGCCTGCAGCCGCGCGCGCCGATCCGCGGTCAGGAAATCCACGAACATGTCAATTCCGGCATCGGCGACGCCGGGTTGGCCGATCAGCGCGCGCTGCCGCGGGTCTCGCCCGAGAGCCGCAACCCCAACGATCCCGCCACCTGGGGCCGGGTCGCGCGCAACGAGGCGTGCCCCTGCGGATCAGGCAAGAAATTCAAGCACTGCCACGGCGCAGCCGAGCAAGTGGCCTGATCGGTGGCCACAAATTCAGTTGGTGTCACCGCTCTACGCCATGTCGCCTTCGAGGACTTAGGCATCCTCGAGGAGCTGTTCGCCGCGCGTAAGTGGAAGGTCACTTATGTCGAGGCGCCGGTCGCCGATTGGGCGAAGCTCGACCTCACCAAGCCCGATCTCCTGGTGATCCTGGGCGGCCCCATCGGCGTCAATGACGAAGAGATCTATCCCTTCCTGAAGCCGGAACTGGCGGCCATCGCCAAACGGCTCAAGGCGGACAAGCCGACCTTGGGAATTTGCCTGGGCGCGCAGTTGATCGCTAAGGCCTTGGGTGCGCGTGTTTACCCGGCCTCGGAGAAGGAAATCGGCTGGAAGCCGCTGCTGCTGTCGCGGGTGGGCTACGCTTCGCCGGTGCGGCATCTCGGGCCCGAGCACGCCTTCATGTTCCATTGGCATGGCGACACCTTCGATCTGCCCGAGGGTGCGGCGCTGCTGGCGGGCACCGCCAGCGCCCTGCACCAAGCCTTTGCCTGGGGCAAAGCCACACTCGCGTTCCAATGCCATCCCGAGGTGCGCGCCCATGACCTGGAGAAGTGGTTCGTCGGTCATGTGTTCGAACTGACCCAGGCCCCGGGCACCAACGCCAAGGTTCTGCGCGCCGACACAGCGCGCTACGGCGCCGCGCTGGAGCGGCAGGGCAAGGAATGCTTTAGCGAATGGCTCGATAGCCTCGGGCTGTGACGCGCCCCGATTGTTAAATCTTTTCACGCGTCCGGAGATAAGCCCATCAGGCTGCGCGCGAAGCTGTGGGACGTGAAGGGGCGCAAGTCTTCCGCGCCCTCGCCGACGCCGATGAAGTGCACCGGCAGTTTGAACTTCTCAGCCAGCGCCACGACCACACCGCCCTTGGCGGTGCCGTCCAGTTTGGTCATCACCAGGCCGGTGACGCCCACGACCTGTTTGAACACCTCGACCTGCGTATGGGCGTTCTGGCCGACGGTGGCGTCCAGCACCAGCAGCGTGGCGTGCGGCGCGGTCGGGTCGACCTTGGCGATGGCGCGCACGACCTTCTGCAATTCCGCCATCAGCGCGTCTTTGTTTTGCAGGCGTCCCGCGGTGTCGATCAGCAGCACGTCGTCGTCGCGTTTCCTGGCCTCCATCAGGGCCTCGAACGCCAGGCCGGCCGCATCCGCGCCGGTGTCTTTGGCGACCACGGGCACGCCGGCGCGCTGGCCCCAGACCTTGAGCTGTTCCACAGCCGCCGCGCGGAAGGTGTCGCCGGCGGCGAGGGTCACGGAAAAGCCTTCGCGTTTGTACTGGTGCGCGATTTTACCGATGGTGGTGGTCTTGCCAGCGCCGTTGACCCCGACGACCAGGATCACGAACGGCTTGCGGGCCGGATCGACCGACAGCGGCAACGCCACGGGTTCGAGGATCTTGGCGATGTCGGTGGCGAAGGCGCCGCGCACTTCTTCCGACGTGACTTCCTTGCCGAAGCGGGTTTTCGCGAGCGCTTGGGTGAGGCGCGACGCGGTCGCTGTTCCCAGGTCCGCGGTGATCAGCAGGTCTTCGAGTTCCGTGAGCGCCGCGTCGTCGAGCTTTTTCTTGGTGAAAATCTCGCCAATGCCGGTGACCAGCTTTGAGGACGATTTGGCCAGGCCCGAGACCAGGCGCGAAAGCCAGCCGCTGCGCGGCGGCGTATTTTGATCGGACATTACTGCAGGACTTCCGCGGTCAGGGTGTCGGGGCTCGCGGAGATAACGCGCGCGGCGATGATTTCACCCGCCGGGCCGGGTGAGGCCAAGCGCACATGGGCATAGTGCTCGCAGTGGCCGGTGTCGCCGGCTTCCCTAAGCACGCTCAGGGTTGTCCCGACGCGGCTGCCGAGCCACGCCGCCATGGCGGCTTTGCCCTTTTCACGCAGGCGGGCGGCGCGCGCCTTGATGGCGCCCGCGGCGACCTGGGGCATCTTGGCCGCCGGCGTGCCGGGGCGGATGGAATACGGGAATACATGCAGATGCGTGAGGCCGGCATCGTCGATGAGGCGATATGAGCTCTCCGCCATATCGTCGTCTTCGGTGGGGAAGCCGGCGATGAGATCGGCGCCGAACACCGCGCCGGGGCGCAAAGCGCGCACGCGTTCACAGAATGAAATGATATCGGCGCGGGCGTGGCGCCGCTTCATGCGCTTCAGCACCATGTCGTCGCCGGCCTGGGCGGAGATGTGGAAATGCGGCATCAGGCGCGGCTCGTCCGCGATCACACGGAACAGGTCTTCGTCGGCCTCGGCGGGATCGATGGAGGACAGGCGCAGGCGCGGCAATTCCGGCACCAGCGCCAGCAGCCGGCGGGTCATCTGGCCGAGGCTGGGTGTGCCCGGCAGATCGCTGCCGTAGCCGGTGATATCGACGCCGGTGAGCACGACCTCTTTGTAGCCCGCCGCCACAAGGCCGCGCACTTCTTCGACGATGCGACCCACGGGAACGCTGCGGTTGTTGCCGCGCGCGAACGGGATGATGCAGAAGGTGCAGCGGTGGTCGCAGCCTTGCTGAACCTGCACGAAGGCGCGCGAACGGCCATCGAAGCCTTCCACCAGGTGCTCGGCGGTTTCGCGCACGGTCATGATGTCGCTGACCCGCACGGTGTCGTTGGTCTGCGGCAGGAAGCTCTCCGCTTTCATTTTGTGCTCGTTGCCCAGCACCCGGTTCACTTCCGGCATGGCGGCATAGCGCGCGGGGTCGAGCTGCACCGCGCAGCCGGCGGCGACGATATGGGCGGCGGGATTTTCGCGGCGCAGGCGGCGCAGGGTCTGCAGGCCCTGGCGCTCGGCTTCCTTGGTCACCGCGCAGGTGTTGACGATGATGGCGTCGTCGAGCCCGGCGTCGCGGGCGTGGGCGCGCATCACTTCGCCTTCGTAGGTGTTCAGGCGGCAACCGAGGGAAACGACGCGCGGCTCCTTCATGCGAGCAGGCTCTGGTCCATGAGCCCCGAGAAGGCGAGCGTAGCAGGCCCGGTCATGATCACATGGCCGTCGTCGCGCCATTCGATATGCAGGTCTCCGCCGTCCAGGGTGACGGTGACCTTGCGATCGGTGAGGCCGCGCCGTGCGGCGGCCACGGCGACGGCGCAGGCGCCGGTGCCGCAGGCGCGAGTGATGCCGGCGCCGCGCTCCCACACCCGCATGCGCACATGGCCGCGGTTCAGCACCTGCACCGCCTCCACGTTGATGCGCGCCGGGAACAGCGCGTGATGCTCAAGCTTGGGGCCGACGGTTTCTAGATCGACCGCGGCGGCGTCCTTCACAAAAAACACGGCATGCGGATTGCCGACATTGACGCCGACGCCGTCACTTAAGGGGCCTTCGCTCACCGGCAGATGCAGCGTGTCGGCTTCCTGTGCGAGCGGAATGGTCTTCCAGTCGTCGCGCGCCGGACCCATGTCGATGGAGTAGAGATCGCCTGTACGCGTGGCGATGATCGGCCCGCCCAGGGTTTCCAGGGTCACGGAGGTCTTGCCGCTTTCCTCCATCAGCACGCGGGCGACACAGCGGCTGCCGTTGCCGCAGCTCTCCACCACGCCGCCGTCCGAATTGCGGATGGCGACATAGGCGTCGCCGCCATTGCGGGGCGGTTCGATGATCATGATCTGGTCGCAGCCGATGCCGGTGCGCCGGTCGGCGATGGCGATGGCGTTGGCGGGGGTCAGGATGAAGGCATGTTTGCGCGCATCCAGCACGACCACGTCGTTGCCGAGTCCATGCATCTTCAGGAAGGGAAGACCGGGGCTGGTGCTCATGGGCGGTTTATAGGTAGCACGCCGGTCCGTGTCCAGGGCGCGGCACGCGGGAATATCCCCCTAAGCCATTGTTTTATCTAAGGTCTGGGGTGTTTGGGCTGATAGAGATGAAGATCGCCTCCGCCGGGCAGGCGGATTTTGGTGATGGAGCCCCACCGGGCCTCCTGGACCTCCGCGCAACGCACGCCCTTTTGGTCCAGGGCCGCCATCTCGGCTTTGAGGTCGTCGCACATAAGATAGAGCGCGTGCCCGCCATTGTGGTCTGCCGGGTGAAAGGCCGCTTCCGCCGGCGGCAGGGCGAAGATCAGCCAGCCGTGGCCGGCGTCCACGTGGGCGAATCCCAGGATATCGCGAAAGAACGCCCGGTCGGCCTCGGCGTCGGTTGAATGGATGACCACATGAGCACCAGAAATCATATTTTTCTCCAATGGGTTAGAGAATCGGCTGCCGGGATGCGCCCTTGACTCCGCCGGACCTCGGGCGTAAACCACCGCCAGCTTAAGCCTGACAATCCGGGTTTTCGCGGCCTCTTCGGGGACCTCCGTCCGCGTTATCGCGCACGGGGGTGATCTTCGTTTGGTCAAATGAGTTTGGGAATATGTTCGACGCCTTAACCGACAAGCTTGGCAGCGTCCTCAATAAGCTGACCCGCCGCGGCGCGCTGACCGAGGCGGATGTCGCCGCGGCCATGCGCGAAGTGCGCGTGGCGCTGCTGGAAGCCGACGTGGCGCTGCCGGTGGTGAAGGACTTCATCGCCAAGGTCAGCGAACGGGCTATCGGCGAAGCGGTCGTGAAGTCGGTCAGCCCCGGCCAGATGGTCGTGAAGATCGTCCATGACGCGCTGGTGGAAACCCTCGGCGGTGTCGCCGGCGCGGCGCCGTCCTTCGATACCGCGGGTATCAGCCTCAATGCGCCGGCGCCGGTGGCGGTGCTGATGGTGGGCTTGCAGGGTTCCGGTAAAACCACCACCACCGCCAAGATCGCCCATCGCCTGCAGAGCAAAGACAAGAAGCGCGTGCTGATGGTGTCGCTCGACACCTACCGCCCCGCCGCGCAGGACCAGCTCGCGATCCTCGGCAAACAAGTCAATGTCGTCACCCTGCCGATCGTCGCCGGCCAGCAGCCGCTCGACATCGCCAAGCGCGGCCTCGCGGAAGCGCGCACCGGCGTGTTCGATGTGGTGCTGTTCGACACCGCCGGCCGCCTGACCATCGACGACGCCATGATGGCGGAAGTCACGGCGGTGCGCGATCTGATCAAGCCGCACGAGACGCTGCTGGTCACCGACGCCATGATCGGCCAGGACGCGGTCACCACCGCGCAATCGTTCAACGAAAAAGTCGGCATCACCGGCATCGTGCTCACCCGCGTCGATGGCGACGCCCGCGGTGGTGCCGCGCTGTCCATGCGCGCCATCACCGGGCGGCCCATCAAGCTCATCGGCATCGGGGAAAAAGTCGACGCGCTCGATGTGTTCGATCCCAGCCGCATCGCCGGGCGCATCCTCGGCATGGGCGACGTGGTCAGCCTGGTTGAGAAGGCGGTCGCCAACGTCGATCACGAGAAGGCCGAGAAGCTCGCGGCGCGCATGGCCGAAGGCAAGTTCGACCTCAACGACATGCTCACCCAGTTGCAGCAGATCCAGCGCATGGGCGACATGAAGGGCCTTTTGGGCCTGATTCCCGGTGTCGGCCAGGCCATGAAGCAGATGAAGGGCGACATCGACCCCAAGCAGTTCAAGCGCCTGGAAGCCATCATCCAGTCCATGACGCCGAAAGAGCGCCGTGTGCCGGACCTCATCAAGGCGTCGCGCAAACAGCGCATCGCCACCGGCGCGGGCACGACAGTCGCGGAAGTGAACAAGCTCCTGAAGCAGCATCAGCAGATGGAGACGGTCATGAAGCGCATGAAAAAGATGGGGGGCATGGGCGCGCTCGCCAGCATGTTCGGTGGCGGTATGCCCGGAATGGGTGGCGCCCCTGGCCTTCCTCCGAATCTTCCCCGCCCGCCGGGCGGATTTCCGTTCAAACGCTAATCAGTTCATCACTTTAAAATTTACGCAGTAAGGAGAGATTATGTCGCTGAAGATCAGACTGGCCCGCGTGGGCGCGAAGAAGCAGGCCTACTACAAGCTGGTGGTGGCGGACGCCCGCTCGCCGCGCGATGGCCGCTTCATCGAGAAGCTCGGCACCTATAACCCCCGCGTCGCCAAGGACCACAAGGAACACCTGGTGGTGAAGGAAGACCGGATCAAGCATTGGGTCGGCGTCGGCGCGCAAGCGACGGACCGCGTGCAGCGTCTGCTCTCCAAGCTCGGCCTCGCCAAGGAGCCGACCGTCAACAAGCAGACCAAGAAGGACAAGCCGCGTCCCAAGACCGTCGAGCGCATGAAGGCCCAGGAAGAAGCCGCCAAGGCTGCTGCTGAAGCCGCTGCCGCCGAAAAGGCCGGCTAAGACACCGTGAGTCGCGTCTGCCTTGGCGTGATCGTCGGCGTCAAAGGGCTCAAAGGTGAGGTTCGCGTCAAGAGCTTCACCGAAGCGCCCGAAGACGTCGCGGCCTACGGCCCCTTGAAGACCAGCGACGGACGGACACTCACCTTGTCCGTCGTCAATGTGCTCGAGGACGTGGTGATCGCGCGAGTGGCGGGCGTCGAGGATCGCACGGGGGCCGAGGCGCTGAAGGGCCTGGAGCTGTTCGTCGACCGCGCCGTGCTGCCGCAGACCGAGGGCGACACCTACTACCACGCCGATCTCATCGGCCTGGCGGTGGAGTCGACCGCGGGCGAGAAGGTGGGAAAGGTCTCGGCCTTCTACAACTTCGGGGGCGGCGACGTGATGGAAGTGACCAAGGAGGGCGGCAGCGATACCGGCTTTTTGCCCTTCTCGGCCGACGTGATTGCCGGAGTCGATATTCCGGGCGGCAAGGTGGTGATCACCCCGCAGCCCGCGCTGTTTGAGGACGAAAAAGGCGACCAAGAGAGCGGTCATGAGGCCTGAGGCCTTTCAAGCGACGGTGCTAACCCTTTTCCCGGAAATGTTTCCCGGGCCCTTGGGGGTATCGCTCGCCGGAAAGGCCCTGGAGGACGGTATTTGGCGGCTGGAATCGGTAGACATTCGCGGGTTCGCACGCGATAAACACCGCACCGTCGATGACAGTCCCTTTGGGGGCGGCGCCGGCATGGTGATGCGTCCGGACGTTCTGGACGCCGCCATCACGGCCTCCCGGCCCGACGGCTCGCCGCTTATATACCTTACCCCGCGTGGTCGGCTGCTCGATCAGGCACGGGTGCGGGAACTGGCGGCAGGCCCCGGTGTCACCGTCGTCTGCGGGCGCTACGAAGGGGTCGACCAGCGTTTGCTGGAGGCTCATGCGGTGGAGGAAGTCAGCCTCGGCGACTTCATCCTGTCCGGCGGCGAGTGCGCGGCGCTGGCGATGCTGGATGCGATCGTGAGGTTGCTCCCCGGCGTGGTCGGCAAGACGGAGTCGCTGGAGGACGAAAGTTTTGAGACCGGGTTGCTTGAATACCCCCATTACACACGGCCCGATCCGTGGAATGGGGTCGAGGTTCCCGAGGTGCTGAAGTCCGGACACCATGCCAAAGTCAAAGCATGGCGGCTGGCCCAGGCGGAAGAGGCGACCAAAGCGCGCCGTCCCGATCTGTGGGAACGGTATGCGCGGCGGAAGGAAAGTAAGTAAATACGGCTAGAAGTTACCGTTACAAACCAAGAGCAAAAATTCGTAAGGGACAACTGACATGAACACTCTCGAAAAACTCGAAAAGGACCTTCTCGACGAGATGAAGGCCAAGGCGCAGGTGCCGGAATTCTCTCCCGGTGACACCCTGCGCGTCCACGTGAAGGTGAAGGAAGGCCAGCGCGAACGTACCCAGGCCTATGAAGGCGTGTGCATCGCGCGCAAGAACGGCGGCCTGAATTCGTCCTTCACCGTGCGCAAGATTTCCTTCGGCGAAGGCGTGGAACGCGTGTTCCCGCTCTACGCGCCGATTATCGACAAGGTGGAAGTGGTCCGCCGCGGCCGCGTGCGCCGCGCGAAGCTCTACTACCTCCGTGACCGCCGCGGCCGCGCCGCGCGCATCGCCGAGGAAAGCATGAGCACCGGCGAAGCCGCCGCCAAGGAATAACCGGACTCGTCCGGACTGTTCTTTTCGCCCGCGTGGGGACGCCTACGCGGGCGAAATGCTTTTTGGGCGCCGGATTTTTAGAGGCCTGCGCGCGCGAGGTGCGGTCCGAGGCGTCCGGTCAGGAACAGCCCGAACATGCGGAAATCGCTGAAAAGGGACCAAACCGGATAGGTGAAGGTCGCCGGCCGGTTCCGCTCCACGGCGAGATGCGCGATCCAGGCGAAGGCATATCCCGCCACCGGCGCCGCGGCGAACGCCCAGGATGGCCCGAAGACGCCAGCGGAGAGGCACAGGAGCGCGAGACCGGTGCCGACATAGTGAATCGCGCGGGTGAGGGGGCGCGCGTGCTCCCGCAAGTAGTAGGGCCAGAACTCGTTGTAACGCGTGATCCTGCCGGCCATGCGAAGACCCTGGAAACCTTGATTTCAAAGGGGCGTGAGCGTAGTTTGCCGCACCTTTTTCAGCCGGGCCAGTGTTGGCCCCAACGCACTGATAAGCCAAAACTTCTTACATTAGAAAGATAAACACGATGCCCGACACCTCCCGCAAGCGCGGCTACACGGTCGCCGTCATCGGTGCCACCGGCAACGTCGGCCGCGAGATCCTGCAGACCCTGTGGGACCGCAAGTTCCCGGTCGATAAGGTGATCGCGCTCGCCTCGCAGCGTTCCATCGGCCAGGAAGTGTCCTTCGGCGAGGACGAAGTGCTCAAGGTGCAGAACCTCGAAACGTTTGATTTCAAGGGCGTCGACATCGCGCTGTCATCGCCGGGCGCCAAGGTGTCGGCGATCCACAGCCCGCGCGCCGCGGCCGCCGGTTGCGTGGTGATCGACAACACCTCGCACTTCCGCATGGATCCGGATGTGCCGCTGGTGGTGCCGGAGGTGAACCCGCAAGCCATCGCCCGCTACAAGAAGAAGGGCATCATCGCCAATCCGAACTGCTCCACCATCCAGATGGTGACGGCGCTGAAGCCGCTGCACGACGCTTTCAAGATCAAGCGCGTGGTGGTCTCGACCTATCAATCCACGTCCGGCGGCGGCAAGGCGGCCATGGACGAGCTGTTCAACCAGACCAAGGGCATCTACGCCAACCAGGCGCCGTCCGAGACCAAATCCATCTTCACCAAGCAGATCGCCTTCAACGTCATCCCGCATATCGACGTGTTCCTGGATGACGGCGCCACCAAGGAAGAGTGGAAGATGACCGCCGAAACCCGGAAGATCCTGGATCCGGAGATCAAGGTGCATGCCAACTGCGCGCGCGTGCCGACCTTCATCGGCCACGCGGAATACATCAATATCGAAACGGAAAAGCCCATCACCGACGCGGCGGCGCGCGAAATCCTGCGCCATGCGCCGGGCATCTCGGTGGTCGATCACCGCGCCAACGAAGGCTACGCCACCCCGGCCGAATGCGCCGGCGAGGACGCGGTGTTCGTGTCGCGTATCCGCAAGGATCACAGCGTCGAGAACGGTCTGTCGTTCTGGTGCGTGTCCGACAACCTGCGCAAGGGCGCGGCGCTCAACGCCGTGCAGATCGCCGAAGTGCTGGTGCGGGAATACCTGGGCGTCGCGTAAATCCCAGCCTCTCGGACAAAACGAAAAAGCCGGAGCGGTTCAGCCGTTCCGGCTTTTTGCGTTAGGAGAACACCCGGATCGCCACGGCGGTAAGGGCAGCGATGCCGGACGCCGCGATGATGGCGCCGAATACCTTGTTGAGGCGCGTGAGGCCCCGGCGCAGGAAGCCTTCGCGGATAAAACCGACGCAGCCCACCAAAATCACCCACCACAGCATCGAACCGGCGAATACGCCCGCCACCAGCCAGAAAGCGCGCGAGGGGTCGAGCTTGGCGTCGATCACACCGAAGGCCGCGAACAGCCCCGCCGCCGCGCCCATGGTGGCGGGATTGGTGATCGCCATGGTGAAGGCAGCCGCCACGTCGCGCCGCAGGCTTTGCACACGCACCACGCCGTCGATCACAATGGGTGAGCGATACGTCAGCACGCCCATGATCAGCACGATCAGCCCGCCGATGGCGCCGATGATGGTCTGGTAGTGGGTGACGAAAGTGTTCACGACCGTCACACCAAGGCCGGCCGCGGCGCCGAAGATCATGTCGGCGGCCGCCGCGCCGGTGCCCGCCACCAGCGCCTGCAGGCGGCCCCGTGTCAGGGTGCGGCGCACGCACAGCATCGCCACAGGACCCATGGGCGCGGCCAGCGCGAAGCCCGCCACCAGGCCGCGGATGAAGGCCACCTGAAGAATCTCGAAGGTCATACCGGGCTGCGGCCGTTGACGGACTCGGTTACAAGGTCTTGAATCATGGCTCGTTCTCTCCGGGTGCCAGCCGTACACCGGTTTCTCCCGCGCGAGCAAGCCGTGGCGCATGAAGAGGATACCGTATGACAGCTTCTGAAATGCCCCGGCGCAGCGCGCTCTATATGCCGGCGTCCAATGCCCGCGCTCTGGAAAAGGCCAAGACCATCGCCGCCGATGTGCTGATCTTCGACCTCGAGGACGCGGTGGCGCCCGAGGCCAAGGCCCAGGCGCGCGCCGCCGCGGTGGCGGCGGTCAAAGGTGGCGGTTACGGCGCGCGGGAAATCCTGATCCGTGCCAACGGCCTTGAGACGCCCTGGTGCGCCGAAGATCTCGCGGCCGTGGCGTCATCGGGCGCCCACGGCGCGGTCTTGCCCAAGGTGAGCAGTGCCGCCGACGTCAAGCACGCCGATGCTATGCTTGACGGTGCGCCCAAGGGCCTCGCGCTCTGGGCCATGATCGAAACGCCGCGCGGTGTGTTGAATGCGGGCGAGATCGCGGCGGCAAGCCCGCGCCTGGCCGGGCTGATCGTCGGCACGGCCGACCTTGCCAAGGACCTGCACTGCGCGCATCCCAGCGATCGCTGGCCGATGCTGACGGCTTTGCAGATGTGCGTGCTGGCGGCGCGGGCGCAGGGGCGCGCGGTGCTGGACGGGGTGCATCTTGATCTCGCCGACGTTAGCGGCTTTGACGCGGCGTGCCGCCAGGGCCGTGACCTCGGCTTCGACGGCAAGACGCTGATCCATCCCAGCCAGGTCGCCGGCGCCAATGCCGCGTTCAGTCCCGGTGCCGACGAACTCGCCCGCGCCCGCAAGATCGTCGCGGCTCACGCGGCGGCGGCGGCGCAGGGGCAAGGCGTCACCCTGCTGGAGGGCCGGCTGGTGGAAGCCTTGCACGTCCGGGAAGCCAAGCGCCTGCTCGCCCGGGCCGACCTGATCGCGGCCCGCGCATAAAAGACCCACGCATAAAAGGAAAGCGCCGCGTTCAGCGCGGCGCTTTCCCGATCGAGAGACAGAAAACTTAGTTCGGAACGCGCACCGCGCCTGATGCGCCGCCACTGGCGCCCGCGCTCGCGGGACCGCCCGCGACGTCGGCGGTGGTGCCGCCCGAGGCGTTAACGCCCCCGCGGCTTGCCGACACCCCGGCGTTGCTGCCGCCCGAAACGCTTGCGCCCGGCGCCGCAGCGGAGGCGCCGCCCACGGCACCCGCTGTGCCGGAGGCGTCGATGGAGCCCGCCGTATCAGCCGCGCCGCGTGCCGTGCCGCGGGCGCTGTTCGCAGCCCCCGCCGCATCGGCGCGCGCCTTGGCCGCCGCGTCCATGCCAGTGGTCACACCCGTTCGCGCAGTCGCGGAACCGGCGGCGCGCGCGTCCGCCGCCGTGTCGCCGGCGGCATCGACGGCACCTTTGGTTTTGGCGCGGGCCCGACTGGTCGCGCGGGTCGTGGCATCCACCTCGCGGGACGCGTCAAGGCGGCCGGACCCGCGCAGGCTGCCGGTCACCTCACCGGCGGCCCCGCCACCGCGGCGGTCGCCGCCCAGGCTGCCGCCCAGGCCGCCGGCAGCGCCGCCACCGAGGGCACCGCCGCCACCGAGCACTTGTGCGCCCGCAGGCACGGCGAGAGTGGCGCTGAGGGCGATCACCGAAGTCGCGACTAAAATCCGCTTAAACATCTGAGCCTCCGACTGGTTTGAAATGGGGCGAAAAAATGGTTGTGGTTCGACCTGGTAAATCCCGTGTTGGATTAACGGCATAAGGCCGGGACTCGGGCGTTTGTTCCCCGGGGAGCGCCGCTGCCGGCTGTGCCGGGGGACCCGTGCACAGATGTCTGCACAGGTATGAGAATGTGCACCCAACCCCTTGTGGGCGTTCGTTGACTTACGCCGGACAGGCGATTAGTACTGCCCCAGAATGGCGGCCGGGACGGGTACTTGGCCGCCAAAATATCTTTAAAAAACGGCGAGTTAGGGTCAAACTTGCTCGCGTAACCCGCGCCTTTCCGGTTCAGCGTTTCTCGAAGGTTGTCCCATGGCCAACGCAGCGAAGCCGACCTCCCGGCCGCTTTCTCCCCATCTCCAGGTCTACCGGCTGCCCCTGGCGGCGGTCCTGTCCATCAGCCACCGCATCACCGGCGTGGGCTTAAGCCTCGGCCTGCTGCTGCTCACCTGGTGGCTGTGCAGCGCCGCCTACGGCCCCGACGCCTACGACCAGGCGATGGTCTACATCGCCTCGCCCCTCGGCCTGCTGATCCTGTTGGGTTTCTCCGTGGCGCTGTTTTTCCACCTCTGCAACGGCATCCGCCACCTGTTCTGGGACGCCGGCCGCAACTTTGAAATCAGCCAGACCAAGCGCGGCAATATCTACGTCATCCTCGGCACCATCGTGCTGACCGCGGCCGCCTGGCTGCTGGCGCTGGCGTAAGGGGGACCGGCATGTTCGCTTCCAACAATCTCCGCTCCCCGCTCGGCCGCGCGCGCGGCCTGGGCTCCGCCAAGGAAGGCCTGCATCACTGGTGGGGGCAGCGCCTGACCGCCATCGCGCTGGTGCCGCTGACCCTGTGGTTCGTCGCGGGCATCATCCACCTCGCCATGGGCGGCGAGCCCTATGAGGCCTTCATGGGCTGGATCGCCAACCCCTGCAACGCGACCCTGATGATCCTGTTCCTCGGCGTCTCTTTCCACCACGCCCAGCTCGGCATGCAGGTGGTTTACGAGGACTACATTGGCGGCCACGCCTGGCGCACAGGCATGATCATCGCCACCAAGTTCGCCGCTTATGGCTTTGCCGCGCTCGGCATCGTCTCGACCCTGATCTGTTGTTTCGGAGGCTAAGCGCCCATGGCCGCTTTCACCATCGTTGACCACGAATACGACGTGGTCGTTGTCGGCGCCGGCGGCGCCGGTTTGCGCGCCACCTTCGGCATGGTTCAGCACGGCCTCAAGACCGCCTGCGTGACCAAGGTGTTTCCGACTCGCAGCCATACTGTCGCCGCGCAAGGCGGCGTTGGCGCGGCGCTGGGCAACATGGCCGAGGACAACTGGGTCTGGCACATGTACGACACGGTCAAGGGCTCCGACTGGCTCGGCGACCAGGACGCCATCGAATACATGTGCCGCGAAGCCATTCCGGCGGTGCATGAGCTGGAACACTACGGCGTGCCGTTCTCGCGCACCCCGGAAGGCAAGATCTACCAGCGCCCGTTCGGCGGCCACATGCGCAACTTCGGCGAAGCCCCGGTGCAGCGCGCCTGCGCCGCCGCCGACCGCACCGGCCACGCCATCCTGCACACGCTGTATCAGCAGAGCCTGAAGCACAACGCCGAGTTCTTCGTCGAATACTTCGCGCTCGATCTGATGATGGACCCGGACGGCAGCTGCCGCGGCGTGGTCGCCATCGACATGGCCACCGGCACCATCCACCGTTTCAAGGCCCACATGACCGTGATGGCCACGGGCGGTTACGGCCGCGCTTATTTCTCCTGCACCTCGGCCCACACCTGCACCGGCGACGGCAACGGCATGGTGGCGCGCGCCGGCCTGCCGCTGCAGGACATGGAGTTCGTGCAGTTCCACCCCACCGGCGTCTACGGCGCCGGCGTGCTGATCACCGAGGGCGCGCGCGGTGAAGGCGGATACCTCACCAACAGCGCCGGCGAGCGCTTCATGGAACGTTATGCCCCGACCGCGAAGGACCTGGCGTCCCGCGACGTGGTGAGCCGCGCCATGACCATGGAAATCCGCGAAGGCCGCGGCGTGGGCGCCGAAAAAGACCACATCATGCTGCATCTCGAGCACCTCGGCGCCGAAGTGCTGCACCAGCGCCTGCCGGGCATCACCGAAACCTCGAAGGTGTTCTCGGGCGTCGACGCCACCAAGGAGCCGATCCCCGTGCTGCCGACCGTGCACTACAACATGGGCGGCATTCCCACGAACTACATGGCTGAAGTGGTCACCATCAAAGGCGGCAATCCCGATT
The DNA here is from genome assembly GCA_947475365.1 of Fidelibacterota bacterium. Classification (GTDB taxonomy): domain Bacteria; phylum Pseudomonadota; class Alphaproteobacteria; order Rhodospirillales; family Rhodospirillaceae; genus SHVO01. The sequence continues at coordinate 30,859 of CANJOI010000010.1, forward strand.
CCGTGGTGCCGGGCCTGATGGCCATCGGCGAAGCGGCCTGCGTGTCGGTGCACGGCGCAAACCGGCTGGGCACCAACTCGCTGCTCGATCTCGTCGTGTTCGGCCGCGCCGCCGCGCTGCGCGCCAAGGACATCGTCAAGAAAGGCGCCACGCACAAGGCGCTGCCGAAAGACGCCGCCGATCTCGCGCTGTCGCGCCTGGAACGCCTGCGTAACGCCAACGGCTCCATGACCACGGCGCAGATCCGCAAGAACATGCAGCGCACCATGCAGAATGACGCCGCCGTGTTCCGCACCTCCAAGACCCTGAAGGAAGGCGCCGACAAGATGGGCCAGATCGCCCAGTCGCTGGCCGACATCAAGGTCGCGGACCGCTCGCTGGTGTTCAACACCGACCTGATTGAAGCGCTGGAGCTGGAAAACCTGATGCCCTGCGCGCTCGCCACCATCGTCGGCGCCGAAGCGCGTCACGAAAGCCGCGGCGCCCATGCGCATGAGGACTTCCCGAACCGCGACGACAACACCTGGATGAAACACACCGCCGCGTACATCGATGACAAGTACAAGGTGAAGCTGGATTACCGTCCGGTGCACACCTACACGCTCACCGATGAAGTCAAATACATCGCGCCCAAGGCGCGCGTTTACTAGAGGATCGCCCAGATGGTTGAATTCTCGCTCCCCAAGAATTCCAAGCCGACCAAAGGTAAGGCGCATCCCGCCCCGGCCGGCGCCAAGAACACCAAGCGGTTCCAGATCTACCGCTATGACCCCGACACGGGCGCCAATCCGCGCATCGATTCCTACGACGTGGATATGGACACCTGCGGCCCCATGGTCCTGGACGGCCTGCTCAAGATCAAAGACGAGATGGACCAGACCCTGACCCTGCGCCGCTCGTGCCGCGAGGGCATCTGCGGTTCGTGCTCCATGAACATCGATGGCGGCAACACACTCGCCTGTCTGAAGCCCATCGAAGATTGCAAAGGCGACGTGAAGGTCTATCCGCTTCCCCACATGCCGGTGGTGAAGGACCTGGTGCCTGACCTCACCCACGTCTACGCCCAATACGCCTCGATCGAGCCGTGGATGAAGTCCGACACACCGCCGCCGGCCTCGGGCGAACGCCTGCAGTCACCGGAAGAGCGCGAAAAGCTCGACGGCCTGTGGGAATGCATTTTGTGTTTCTGCTGCTCGACCAGCTGCCCGAGCTATTGGTGGAACGGCGACCGCTATCTCGGCCCCGCCATCCTTCTGCAGGCGGCGCGCTGGATCAATGACAGCCGCGACGAAGCC
>CANJOI010000011.1 GCA_947475365.1 Fidelibacterota bacterium
CGCTGATGGAGACCGTGAAGGCCGACGGCAACATCAAGCTGGTGGTGAAGGAATTCCCGATCCTGGGAGCGCCGTCGGTAACCGCGAGCAAGGCGGCGCTCGCCGCGCGTAAGCAGAACAAGTACAGCGAGCTGCATCTCGCGCTCATGAACCACAAGGGGTCGTTGACCGACGCAACCGTGCTCCAGGTCGCCAAGGACGCCGGGCTCGATGTGGACCGCCTGCAGAAGGACATGGCCGACCCTTCCATCGCCGCCATCCTCACCAAGAACCACGCGCTCGCCCAGGAGCTGGACATCCAGGGCACGCCGGCGCTGATCGTCGGCGATACGCTGGTTCCGGGTGCTGTCGACAAGAAGCGCATCCAGGAACTGGTCAAAGACGCGCGCAGCTGACCCGCTGAGACCTGCCGGCCATGAGCGTCACGGATTTTTCGGCCAAGGAGCGTTTGCGATTCCGCAAACTGCTTGAGGTCGCCTATTCCACCACCTTTCCCGGGGAACGCGACGCCGCGTTGAATGCGGCCGGCAAACTCGCCGAAGCCCACGGCATGAGCCTGCACGAAGCCGCGGGCATGAAGGAGCCAACGCGCGAGGAACCGCGTCCGCAGGCCCGGCCGCGGGGGCATGCCGGCTTCGCCGCCGATTTCGGCGCCGCCGGCGCCGACCACATGGGCCGCTGGTGGGCGCGCCAGACCGCGCGGGGCCGCACGCAAAACACCGGCGCCCAGGCCGCCGACCATGCGGCGGCCACCGAGGCCGCGCGCGAGGCGGCCGATAAAAAGCGGCGTGACGAGGCCCTGGCGGACGCGTTCCGGCGCGGCCTGGATGCGGAAGAAATCAAGGCGCGGGTCAAAGCCGAGGCGCGCGCCAGCCGCCCCAATGTCCGCCGGCCCGGCAACCGCGGGCCGTGGCGCTCGCGCCCGGAATTCGTCCGCGTGCTGCTGGCCGAAACGCGCATGAGCGCAAAAGAGATCGCCGCCGTGGCCGGCGTGACGATCTACGACGTCTTCCGCGAAAAACTGTTGATGAGGCGAAGCGCCGCTTAGGCGTTAAATTGTACCTGGTACAATTTAATCTCTAGCGCTTCAGATCGCGGCCAAAGGATTTCCGGAGGAAATCCGCCAAACAAAACCAGCTTGCCGCGACATTACCGAAATTAGCGCTTCAGATCGCGGCAAGCCTGCACCATCTCATCGGCGGTCTGCACGATCTTGGCGGCGCTGGAGTAGGCGCGCTGGGTCACGATCATTTTCGAGAACTGGTCGGCGAGATCGACGTTGGAGGTTTCCAAGGCGCCGGTCACGAATTCCGTGGACCCTTGCGGGTCGCCGACCGACGCGAGCTTGAGCGCGCCAGCGTCGTACGACTGCGTGAAAACATTTCCCGGCAAGGCGTTCAGATTGTCGTTGGCCTGGAAGTTGGCCACCGGCAGACGGGCAAGGTTCTTCACCTGGCCGTTGGTGTAGCTGCCGATCAGTGTGCCGAATTTGTCAAAATAGGTCGCCTTGAGGCGGCCCTCGATATAGCCGTCGCCCCCGATGTTCTGGACGCTGATGGTGGTATCGCCGCCGAACTGCGTGATCTTGCTGAGATCCAGCGTGACGGTTTGCGGACCGCTGGCGTCCTGAATTTGCGCGGTGATCACGCCGTTGGTCGGCGACACCAATTTGCCCTGGGTGTCGAAGCTGACGTTGGGCGGATTGAAGGTGACGCTGACGTCCTTGTTGTCGGTGCCGACACTGGACATGTCCAATGTCCAATTGGACGCGTTGGCAGGGTCGGAATTGAAACCGAGATCGAGGGTGCGGGTATTGCCGCCCGCGTCGACGAACGGCAGCCCCACATGCTGGCGGCCGGTGACACCGGCGGCGACGTTGGCCTGTACTTTGATCGCGGTGGTCGCTTTGGCCGAGAACACCGAGTTGTTGCTGAACAGCAGCGGCTTCAGCTTGGTGAGGTCGTTGCTCTCGCTGATGTTGCCGTTGGCGTCGGCGGCCCAGCCCATGACATAGCTGCCGTCGGCGGTGGTGAGCAGGGTGCCCTGGTCCGGCACGCCGTTGGTCGAGGTCGGCAGCGTCACCGCCTTGCCGAAGAACGAGCCGTCTCGGGTGTACTGCCAGATGCCGGAGCCGTCCTGGCTGGTGTTGGTGACGATGAAACCGCGGCCGTTGATCGCCACGTCATAGGTGCGGTTGGTGGTGGCGATCGTGCCCATCTTGTCGACGTTGCGGTAGTCGACAGTCTTGACGGCGAAGAAGTTCTGATTACGCGGCGATACTTCGTTGAGGATGGTCTCGAAGTGAGTGCCTTGTTCCTTGTACGAGGTGGTGTTGACGTTGGCGATGTTGGTCGAAATGTTCGACAGGTCGTGCGACTGCGACAGCATCGCCTGCACGCCGGTGTTGAAAGTGCCCTGAATCGTCGACATCGCGCTCTCCGTCATCTCGCCGGGCGGGCAGGCTAAGGCCCGCGCGCACCTCTGGCTTCGCGAGGAGAAGAAGCAAGGGCTATGCCATCACCGGCAGGGCCCTTTGCCCTTATAAATCAGGGGCTTTTTGGCGAACGCCGGCGGTTGCTCTCGGCAGAATCCACCGGCGGCGGCAAATTCTGCCTAGATAAGCCCCCCGAGGGGGCTGGACGGATCGGCGTAGAGTTTGCGCGCCATGCGGCCCGCGAGGTAGGCGAGACGGCCGGCCTCGACCGCCAGCTTCATGGCTTCGGCCATCTTGATGGGGTCCTTGGCGGCGGCGATGGCGGTGTTCATGAGTACGCCGTCGCAGCCCAGTTCCATGGCGATAGCGGCGTCCGAGGCCGTGCCGACACCGGCGTCCACCAGCACCGGCACTTTGCTCTGCTCGATGATGATGCGGATATTGACCGGGTTCTGGACGCCGAGCCCCGAGCCGATGGGCGCCGCCAGCGGCATGATCGCGCAGCACCCCACATCCTCAAGCTTCTTGGCGATGATCGGATCGTCGCTGGTGTAGACCATCACATCGAAACCGTCCTTGATCAGGGATTCCGCCGCGCGGATGGTCTCGACGACATTGGGGTATAGCGTTTTCTGATCGCCCAGGACTTCCAGTTTCACCAGGTTCCAGCCGCCAGCCTCACGTGCGAGGCGCAAGGTGCGCACGGCGTCCTCAGCCGTGTAACAGCCGGCCGTGTTGGGCAGATAGGTGTATTTGCGCGGGTCGACGTAATCCATCAGCATCGGCTGCGAGGGATCGGAGAGGTTCACGCGCCGCACGGCAACGGTGACGATCTCCGCGCCGGACGCGGCGATGGCGCGCGCGGTCTCCTCGAAGTCCTTGTACTTGCCGGTGCCGACCAGGAGGCGCGAGGTGAAGCGCTTGCCCGCCACTTCGAAGGCGTCACTGCTGGCAGTGGCTGATGCGTTGGTGTCCATGTGTGTTCTGTCGCCTTCTTAACCGCCGCCGATGAAATGCACGATCTCCAGGCGGTCGCCGTCCTGGATTTCGGTGGCCGCGAAGGCCGACTTGGGCACGATCTCCAGGTTCCGCTCCACCGCCACCTTGCGGGTATCGATCCCCAATTGGGCCAGGAGGGCGGCGACCGAGAGGCCGGCGGCGAACGCGCGGTTCTCACCGTTGATCATAATATTCATGCGGTCAGCGGCAACATCAGGGGTGGGCAATCCAGCCATGCAACAAGTATTGGTTTTATAAAGATTTTTTGCCCCAAAAGCCAACACGCGAAGGTTGCCCCGGACGCCGCCCTGGTATATCCCTTTGCGGTCGCCCGAGCGCCCAGGAAGAGTGGAAACCGGTTTTCCGTCTGGGCGCTCGGCGGTTAAAAAAGGAGAGTGATCGGGATGAGACATCCCGATCGGGGAACGCCCTAAAACCGGGGCGTAAAAAGGGGTTAGGACCCAGCGTGACCAGCGCCATTCTCGTCATCAATGGCCCGAACCTCAATCTCCTGGGGACCCGGGAGCCGGAGATCTACGGCACAACCACGTTGGACGACCTGAAGGCGGTCACCACCGCCCAGGCCAAACGCCATGGTCTTGCCGCCGATTTCCGCCAGAGCAACGATGAAGGCGAACTGGTGACATGGATTCAGGATGCGCGAACCAGTGCCGCCGGGATCATCATCAACGCCGCCGCCTACACCCATACCTCCGTCGCGATCCTCGACGCCCTGCAAGCCTGTGGTAAGCCCGTGATCGAAGTGCACCTCTCCAACATCTTCAAACGCGAAAGCTTCCGCCACCATTCCTATGTCAGCCCCGCCGCCACCGGCGTGATCTGCGGCCTCGGCGCGCAGGGTTACGTGCTCGCGGTGGATGCCATGGCTGACCTTCTGACCAAGGTGAAGACGTGATCAAAAAGACTTCCAAGACTCCCGCGAAGCCGGCGGCGAAAGCCGCCTCGAAAACGGACGCCAAGCCGGCGGCGAAGGCCGCGGCCAAACCGGCCGCCAAGCCAGAGGCAAAAGCCGAAGCCAAGGCGCCGGTGAAGGCCCCCTCGCGGATCGAGAGCGATCTCGTGCGGCATCTGGCCACGGTGCTGGATGAAACCAACCTGACCGAGATCGAGTATGAGTCGGGCGGCCTGCGCATCCGCGTCGCCCGTGGCGGCCGCGAGATCGTGACCGGTTCCTACGCCCCGCCGCCGGCCTCGGCGCCCGCAACCGTGGCGGCCGTGGCCGCCGCAGCGGAACCCGCCGTGGTCGACCCCGCCCACCATCCTGGGGCTGTGAAGTCGCCCATGGTCGGCGTCGCCTATCTGTTGCCCGAACCGGGCGCCGCGCCGTTCATCAAGGTCGGAGACCAGGTGATCGAAGGCCAGACGCTGCTGCTGGTTGAAGCCATGAAGACCTTCAATCCCGTGAAGGCGCCGCGCGCCGGCAAGATCACGCAGATTCTCGTGGAAACCGGTGCGCCCGTCGAATACGGCGAGCCGCTTGTGATTATCACCTAGGGCGTGATCATGAAACACGATCACGCCCTGGACTCATATTTGGTCGCATTTTCTGCGGCGAACCGGCTTCCACTTTGCCGGAAAATGCTCTGATGTTCGAGAAAGTCCTCATCGCCAACCGCGGCGAGATCGCGCTCCGCGTCCAGCGCGCCTGCCGTGAGATGGGCATCAAGACCGTGGCGGTCCATTCCACCGCCGACGCCGAAGCCATGCATGTGCGCCTCGCCGACGAGTCCGTCTGTATCGGCCCCCCGCCGGCGCGGGACAGCTATCTCAACAAGGCGGCGATCATTTCCGCCGCCACCATCACCAACGCCGACGCCATCCACCCCGGCTACGGCTTCCTCTCGGAGAACGCGGAGTTCGCCGAGATGGTGGCGGACCACGACATCACCTTCATCGGTCCGGATCCGAAACACATCCGCACCATGGGCGACAAGGTGGTCGCCAAGCAGACCGCCAAGGACATCGGCATTCCCGTGGTCCCCGGCTCCGACGGCGCGGTGCCCTCGGACACGGCCGCGGTGGAGATCGCTGATTCCATCGGTTATCCGGTACTGATCAAGGCCAGCGCCGGCGGCGGCGGACGCGGCATGAAGGTGGCGCAAAACCGAGAACAGGTGCGCGAGGCGTTCCAGGTCGCCACCGCCGAAGCCAAGGCGGCTTTCGGCAACGGCGAAGTCTATATGGAGAAATACCTCGGCAAGCCGCGCCATATCGAAATCCAGGTGCTGGGCGACAAGCACGGCAACGTCGTCCACCTGGGCGAGCGCGACTGCTCGCTGCAGCGCAAGCACCAGAAGATATTCGAGGAAAGCCCGTCGCCCGCCCTCAACGCGGGCATGCGTGATGAAATCGGCGAGATCGTCGCCAACGCCATGCGCAAGATCGGCTACGACAACGCCGGCACCGTCGAATTCCTTTACGAAGACGGGAAATTCTATTTCATCGAGATGAACACCCGCCTGCAGGTGGAGCATCCGGTGACCGAGATGATCACCGGCATCGACTTGGTGCGCGAACAGATCCGCGTCGCCGCCGGCCTGGAATTGGGCTTTTCCCAGAAGGACATCACCTTCGAGGGATGCGCCATGGAATGCCGCATCAACGCCGAAAATCCGCGCACCTTCGCACCGTCGCCGGGGCGCATCACCGGCTACCACGCGCCGGGCGGGCGCCGGGTGCGCGTCGACTCCGGCCTGTTCGCGGGCTTCCGTATTCCGCCCCATTACGATAGCCTGATCGCCAAGCTGATCGTGCAAGGGAGCACACGTCAGGAATGCGTGATGCGGATGCGCCGCGCGCTGCACGAATACGTCATCGACGGGATCGACACGACGATCCCCCTGCACGTCGCCGTGCTCAACGAACCGGATATCATCGACGGCAACTACGACATCCGCTGGCTCGAGAACTTCGTCGCGAAGCTCAACGAGAAGTGAGCGGAGCGTGCCCCGAAAAAGTGGGCACCGGTTTTTCGGCAAGGCACGCGACCAAACAAAAGTCTGACCTGGCGGTGATGCGGCCATGACCGACATCACCGCCGAACTCGTCCTCAAAGCCTACACTTACGGCGTGTTCCCCATGGCGAAGTCGCGGGGAGACACGGATGTGTTCTGGGTGCAGCCGAAACTGCGCGGCGTCATTCCGCTCGACCGTGTGCATGTTCCGCGCTCGTTACGCAAAACACTGCGGCGCGGCGATTTTGAGGTAACCGTGAACCGGGATTTCGCGGGCGTGATGGCGGGCTGCGCCGAGTCCACCGAGCACCGCGCCGACACCTGGATCAACAACCGCATCATCGACCTGTTCACCGAACTCCACGACGCCGGGCTCGCCCACAGCCTGGAGACCTGGCGCGAGGGAAAACTGGTGGGCGGGCTCTATGGCCTGGCGATGGGTGCCGCGTTCTTCGGCGAAAGCATGTTCAGCCGCGCCACCAACGCGTCCAAGGTGGCCCTCGTTCACCTGACCGCCATCCTCAAGGCGGGGCAGTTCACGCTACTCGACACCCAGTTCATCACCGACCACCTGAAGCAGTTCGGCGCCATCGAGACCAGCCAGAAGGAATACCTGGCCCAGCTGTCGGCGGCGCTGGCCCGCCAGGGCACCTTCAGCCCGCCACTCCCGCTGGCCAGACTGGAAGAACAGCTGTTTCCGCCCAGGTGACCGAAATCACGCGCATCATCGAGAGTATGTCTTACGCCGTGCAGCGTTGTCCGGACGCGCAGGACCCTGCGGCCAGGGAGCTGAGCCGTATCTGCGCGATTGTCGAGGCGCCGCAATGAGCGGCCATCCGCTCGATACGCCGGTGTGGTCAGCCTTGACCTCACGCCAGGCCGAATTCGCTGTCGGGGATGGACGTGCGCTGCGCTTCGCCGCCGATGTCAGTCCTTTTGCCGCGATGGCGGACGAGAGCCCCGAAAGTCGGGCGGCGCTGGCGGCCCTGATCCCGCCCGGCGGCCGGGTGATGCTGGTGACAGATCAGCCTTTCACTGCGCCTGCCGGCACAATGATCGAAAAGACCCTGCCGATCGTGCGCATGGTGGCGCATACCTTGGCCGGTGATGCACAAGGGGATGGTTTGCAGCCGCTCACCGACGCAGATGCCCCAGAGATGCTGGCGCTGGCAACCTTAACCGAGCCTGGGCCGTTCCTGCCGCGCACCCACAGGCTCGGCGCCTTCTGGGGCATCAAGGAGAATGGCCGGCTCATGGCGATGGCGGGAGAACGCCTGCGACCGGCAGGATTCACGGAACTCAGTGGGGTCTGCACCCATCCCGACGCGCGCGGGCGCGGTTACGCGCGCCGGCTTGCCGCCTGGGTGACCCATAAAATCGCGGCGCGCGGCGAAACGCCCTTCCTTCATTCCCTCGCGACGAATACAACCGCCAACCAGCTTTATCAGTCGCTGGGTTTCACCGCCTTTCGCGACGTCACCGCCGTGGTGCTGACAAGGTCATAAAAACGCAAATGCCCGCGCGCGAGGAGATCGGCTTCAAGGAATTCGTGTCGATGATCGCCCTGGTGATGGCGGTCAACGCGCTGGCCATCGACACCATGCTGCCGGCGCTGCCCGAGATCGGCGACGCCATCGGCATCCCCACCGAGAGCGGGCGCCAGTGGATCGTGACCTCCTACCTGCTCGGGTTTGGCGGCGCGCAGTTGATTTTCGGCACCATCTCGGACCGCTTCGGGCGCCGGCCGGTGCTGCTGTTCGGGCTGGCGGGCTATTTCGTGTTCAGCGTCATGTCGGCCCTGGCCGGGTCGTTTGAATCGATGATGGTGGCGCGCGTGCTCCAGGGTATCTGCGCCGCCGCCACGCGGGTGCTCGCGATCTCCATCGTGCGAGACAGGTTCGCCGGCCGGCAGATGGCGCGGGTCATGTCGCTGGTGTTCATCGTGTTCCTGGCGGTGCCGATCATCGCCCCCTCCCTCGGTCAGCTGATCATGGTGTTCCTGCCGTGGCGCTGGATCTTCGGCATGCTGGCGATCTACAGCGCCGCGGTGTTCGTGTGGGTGACGATGCGCCTGCCGGAAACCATCCATCCCGAGGACCGCAGGCCAATCTCACTCAAGAACATCGGCTTTGCGGTGCGCCTCACGCTCACCAACCGGTTCGCCGTCGGCTATATGGCCGCGGTCACCTTCATGTTCGGCGGCATGTTCGGATACCTCAATTCCGCGCAGCAGATTTTCGCGGACATCTTCCAGGTCCCGAAGCTGTTTCCCTCGATCTTCGCCCTGATCGCCGGGGCGCTGGGCGTGGCGTCCCTGGTCAATTCCCGCATTGTCGAGCGTGTCGGCATGCGCGTGGTGTCCCACAGCGCGCTGGTCGCTTACCTCGGTGTGGCAGCGTTGCACCTCGCGGTCGCGCTCCTGGGGTTCGAGAACGTCTGGACCTTCGTGATCCTGCAGGCGGGGATGATGTTCTGCTTCGGCCTGATGGGCGCGAATTTCAACGCGCTGGCCATGGAGCCCTTGGGCCATGTCGCCGGCACAGCGTCCTCGATCCAAGGCTTCACCACCACCACCGCCGGCGCGGTGCTGGGCTTCATCGTCGGCCAGCAGTTCAACGGCTCGACGATTCCGCTGACCACGGGCTTCCTGGTGCTGGGATTGATCGCGCTGATAGCCGTGATGATCACGGAAAAGGGCAAATTGTTCCGCCCGAGCCCGGTGAATGCCGCCGCCGCAGCGGCGGAGCATTAAGCGCTACTTCGCCTTGGCGCTGCTCTCACAGCGCAATACCCAGACGTCATAGACCGGATGATCGAGGGCCGAGAGCGCCGGGCTGGAGGCGAACATCCAGCCCGAGAACACCTTGGCGCGCGGCTTGCCCTGGGGGGTGTCGAAGATCTCGACGAAGGCCGCGCTTTCCGGCTGCTCTTCCGGCGGGCGCGTAACACACGTACGAGCAATCACTTCCAGGGTGCCCAGCCGCGCGGTTTCACCGACGCGGTCCTTGAAGGTGCTGACCCGCGCCGCGACCTTATCGAGGCCGCCCAGCACCACCGTGTCCATGGTGATGTCGGTGGCCGCGGCCGGCAGCGCGATCAGCGCCCCGGCGATGACAGGCAGCAGCCGCTTCATTTGGGCGCATCCGCCTTAGCGGGCGCGGCGTCCGGTTTCTGGTCGCCGCTGCTGGTGGCGAGGAAAATGATCTGACCCACCAGATCCTCCAGCGACTGGTAATCCCTGGTGCGGGCCAACACGCCGCCCGCCTTGACCTTCTCCGCCGCCTGACCGGGCACCAGATTCACGTATTTGCCGCCGAGCAGGCCGTCGCCCACGATGGCGGCTTCGGTGTCCGCGGGCAGCACGACATTGGAATCGATCGACAGCGTGACCTTGGCCTGAAACGTCTTGGGGTCCAGTTCCTGATTGGTGACGGTACCCACGGAGATGCCGGAGATGCGCACGTCGCTGCCCCGCTCCAGCCCGCCGACCTTGGTGAAGGTGGCGCTGACCGCGTAGCCGCTGGTGGATTTCACCGTCGCCACCTGGGCTGCGAACAGCAGGAAGATCGCCGCGGCCGCCAGCACGACGGCGCCCAGCACCGCCTCGATCATGTTGCGCTTCACGGTGCTGTGCTCCCCTTCCCGGCCGCCGCGCGGGTCGCCTTGGCTTCCGAGACGATGTGGGCGATCAGGTCCTCGATGATCACCGAGTCCTGGCTATAGGCCATGCGCGCGCCGGGCTTCAGCGTGGCTTCCGCGCCGCCCGGCTGCAGCTCGATATGCTTGGTGCCGAAGATGCCGTCGGTTTCGACGATAGCGGCGGTGTCCTCGGGCAGGTCCAACATCTGGGTCAGGCGAAAAGTGAGCGTGGCGCGGTGGTCCGCGTTGAGTTCGGACTTGATCACCGATCCCACCGGCACCCCGGCGAGGCGCACGGGCGTGCCGACATAGACGCCGTCGGCGCGCGAGAAATCTGCGGTCAAGGTCATGGCGCCCTTGGTTTCATCCAGCGCGCGGCGATTGGCGAGAGCGGTGAACACGAGGATGGTCCCCAGCATCAGCGCCGCCAGCACACCAACCAGATATTCGCGGCGCTCGCTGCGCGACATTGAGGGACCTAAATGTGGCTTTAGTTGAGTGGTCGCATCGTTGTTGCCGAAAACCGGTGCCCACTTTTCGGCACGATGCTATCGAATACCTACTCAGGCTTCCAGGCGGTGTAGCTGGTGCCCATCTTGGGCGCGTCGCCGCCGCGGCGGTCGTGGCCGGGCGGGAGATAGGCCTGGTCGGTGCCGGTAAGGTTCGGCTGGTGCGGCTTCTGCCAGGCGCGCGTCGGCGCATCCAGCGGCGCATCGGTGGTGTGATGCAGCCAGGCGTGCCACTCCGGCGGCACTTTCGAGGCTTCGGACTCGCCGTGGTAAATCACCCAACGCTCCTCACGGCCGGCGAACCGCAGCCGCTTGGACTTGTAATAGACGTTGCCGGTGGAATCCTCACCGACCTTGATGCCGTGCAGTTTGGTGTGCAGCCAGTTGCCGAGACTCATACGTCCTCTCTCTCGAATCCGGTCCGCACTATGGCGGCTTTCGCTTCACCGGTAAACGCCCTGCTTCTAGGGCTAACCCCTTGATTTGGCGCGGCTCTGCTATTTCAAGTTGCCGGGGTAGACGATGAAGAAGTTGCCCTGGTTGGGCATCTTCACCTTGGGCAATGTCTTGGCGTTCATGACCTCGCCCGGCTTGATGATGCCGTTGGCCGCCAGGATATAGGCCGAGACCGCATAGGTTTCGTCGCTGGTCAGGGTTTGCGGCTGGTTGAGCGGCATGGCGCGGCGCACGAAATCGAACAGCGTGGTGGCGTAGGGCCAGAAGCTGCCGACGGTTTTTACCGGCGTGTCGGACGCCAATGTTCCCTGACCGCCCACGAGGCGGTCGGCGGGCGTGCCCTGCCCTTCCGCGCCGTGGCAGTAGGCGCATTTTTCGGCGAACACCTGCTTGCCTTCCTTGGCGCTGCCCTTGCCGGCCGGCAGCCCGGCGCCGTCCGGCCCGATGGACAAATCCCACGGCGCGAGATCGGCGGGCGAGATCGGCTTGCCCAGCATCGGCGTCTCAACGGCGGCGGCATAGGCGGTGCCGGAGAACAAAACAAAAGCCGCGGCAATCTTAAGCATAGACATGTTTGACCTCGCCATTGGCCGCGATGCTCCAGCTGGTGATGGCGTTGTTGTGATAGGCCGCGCGGTTGCCGCGCGCCGCGATCAGCACATCGCGCGCCGGCTGGGTGTAGCCGGTGTCGTCGGTGCAGCGCGCCTGGAGCACCGCCGCTTGCCCGGTCCAATGCCAGGGAATGCGAAAGCGCGTCAGCGCCTTGGACAGCACGGGCTCGGACAGCGCCGCCAACGCCCAGGTCTTGCCGCCGTCGGCGGACACTTCGACCTTCGCCACCTTGCCGTTGCCCGACCAGGCAAGGCCGGAAATCTCGTAGAAACCCTGCTGTTTCAACTGGAAACCCGGGGATGGTTTGGTGATCACCGCCTTCGCATCCAGTTGGAACTTGAACTGCGCGACTTTGCCCTGGTTCAGCAGCAGCGAGTATTTCGAGGTCTCATCCTTGGTCATGGTGGGCGTGGTGGTGAGCTTGATGCGGTGCAGCCATTTGACGTTCATGTTGCCCTGGTAGCCGGGCAACAGCAGGCGCAACGGATAGCCATTGGAAGGCCGGATGCGCTCGCCGTTTTGGTAGAGGCACACCAGCGCGTCATCCATGGCTTTGGCGAGGGGCACGCTGCGGCTCATGCTGGCGGCGTCGGCGCCTTCGGCCAGCAGCCATTGCGCCTTAGGATCCACGCCGGCTTCGTCCAGCAACAGCGCCAGGGGCACGCCGGTCCATTCGGCGCAGGACAACAGGCCGTGCAACGCCTGCGCCGTGCCCGCCGCCGCATCCTTGGCGTACAACGCACCGCTGTTGCCTGCGCATTCCACAAAGCTGATGCGCGACGTCATGGGATAGCGCGCGAGGTCTTCCATGGTGAAGACCAGAGGCCGTTTCACCAGACCGTGGATGAGCAACTTATGTTGCTCGGGATCGATATCCGGAATGCCGTTATGGCTGCGTTCGAAATGCAGGCCATTGGGGGTGATCATGCCTTCCAGGAACTGCAGCGGCGTGCGGACCGACCCCGGGCCGCTCTCATACAGCGGATTGTGTTCGACGATGACGCCGCGCCCGACCTTGGCTTCGTATTTGGACGGCTGCCCGTAGGCGGTGAACCAGGCGCCCGGCTTCTTGGTCCATTCCGGGATGGCCAGGGGTTCCGCCTGGGCGCCGCCGCCCAGCGTGGCCAGGCCGGCGCCGACCCCGCCCGCCAGGAACAGCCGGCGGTGGAGAAGACCGTTACCGGCCGCCGGTTCGAGAGAAGTGCCGGTTTTTTTCATGAAGACCCCCATGTCGCTTGGTGGGAAAGCATAGTCCCGTCTCCCGCCACCTGTCAGTAAAACCTGGGGAAAACTCGGCCAAAGTCATTGAACCGGGGGTCTCCAAACCTTAATCTGGTGGTTCGCCAGCGATATGGCCCCAATATCTAGGGGTGGCGCCGGTGGGCGGGGTGGGCTCCGCGGGGGAAAAGCCTGGAATATCAAGCTCTTGCCTTGTCGAAGGCCGGTCTTGCCGGCCTGGACGCGGCATGGCGTGAGTTCCGGTCCGAGTCTTTTAAGCGCGAGCGGAGTGCCGGCATGCGGATTACCAGGCGTTTTACCAAACCCGGCAGGTCGCCCTACGACGGCATCAGCTTCCGCGCCGCCACCAGCGAGATTCGCAACCCCGACGGCTCCGTGGTCTTCCGTCAGGAGGGGATCATGGTCCCCGCCGGCTGGTCGCAGGTGGCTTCCGACATCATTGCCCAGAAGTACTTCCGCCGCGCCGGGATTCCGGTGGCGCTGGTGCCCGTGGCCGAGAACGACGTGCCGGATTTCCTGTGGCGCAAGACCGCCGCGACCGCGGAACTCAAGGAACTGCCGGAAGCCGAACGCACGCGCGGTGAAGCCGACGCGCGCGATGTGTTCGACCGCATGGCCGGCTGCTGGACCTATTGGGGCTGGAAGGCCGGCTTCTTCGACAGCGACGCTGACGCCCGCGCCTATTTCGACGAACTGCGCTTCATGCTGGCGACCCAGATGGGCGCGCCCAACTCGCCGCAGTGGTTCAACACCGGCCTGCATTGGGCCTATGGCATCGATGGCCCGGCCCAGGGCCACCATTATGTCGACTACCGCACCGGCCAATTGATGGCGGCGCGCAGCGCCTACGAACGCCCGCAGCCCCACGCCTGTTTTATCCAAGCCATCAGCGACGACTTGGTGGGCGAAGGCGGCATCATGGATTTGTGGGTGCGCGAGGCCCGGTTGTTCAAATACGGCTCCGGCACCGGCACCAACTTCTCCGCCCTGCGCGGCGAAGGCGAGAAGCTCTCGGGCGGCGGCACGTCCTCCGGCCTCATGAGCTGGCTCAAGATCGGCGACCGCGCCGCCGGCGCCATCAAGTCGGGCGGCACCACCCGCCGCGCCGCCAAGATGGTGATCGTCAACGCCGACCATCCCGACATTGAGGAATTCATCGACTGGAAGGTGCGCGAGGACCAAAAGGTCGCGGCGTTGGTCGCGGGCTCGCGCGCCACCGCCAAACACCTCAACAAAATCCTCAAGGCCTGCAAGGAGTGGGATGGCAGCGCCGAGGCGCGCCTCGACCCGGCCGCCAATGCGCAACTGCGCAAGGAGCTCCGCGCGGCGCGCGGCGCCATGATCCCCGACGCCATGATCCAGCGGACGTTGCAGTTCGCCGCCCAGGGTTACACCGAGATGGCGTTCCCCGAGTTCGACACCGACTGGGATTCCGAAGCCTACGCCACGGTCGCCGGCCAGAATTCCAACAACAGCGTGCGCGTCACCGACGATTTCCTGAGGGCGGTGGAGACCGACGCCGATTGGGCGCTGATCAACCGCACCAACGGCAAGGTCGCCAAGACCGTGAAGGCCAAGGAGCTGTGGGACCGCATCGGCGAGGCCGCCTGGGCCTGCGCCGATCCCGGCCTGCAGTTCGACACCACCGTCAACGATTGGCACACCTGCCCGCAGTCGGGGCGCATCAATGCATCGAACCCCTGCTCGGAGTACATGTTCCTCGACAACACCGCCTGCAACCTCGCCTCCCTAAACCTGCTTACCTTCCGCAAGGATGATGGGGCGTTTGACGTGCAGGCGTTCGAACACGCCGTGCGCCTGTGGACCATCGCGCTCGAGATCTCGGTCATCATGGCGCAATTTCCGTCGAAGGAAATCGCGGAACGCTCACACGCCTTCCGCACCCTGGGCCTGGGCTACGCCAACCTCGGCGGTCTCCTGATGGCCAATGGCCTCGGCTACGACAGCCAGGAAGGCCGCGCGCTGGCCGGCGCCATCACCGCGCTCATGACCGGCGTCGCCTACGCCACCTCGGCCGAGATGTCCGAGGAACACGGCGCGTTCCCCGGCTACCTCGCCAACCGCGGCGATATGCTGAGGGTGATCCGCAACCACCGCCGCGCGGCCTACGGCCATATCGACGGCTATGAAGGCCTGCATATCAATCCGGTCGCGCTGGACGCCGCCTCCTGCCCCGACTCCGCGCTGGTGGCCGCCGCGAAACTGGCCTGGGACCGGGCGCTGGAACGCGGCACCGCCCATGGCTTCCGCAATGCGCAGGTGTCGGTGATCGCGCCCACGGGCACCATCGGCCTGCTCATGGACTGCGACACCACCGGCATCGAGCCGGACTTCGCCCTGGTGAAGTTCAAGAAGCTCGCGGGCGGCGGTTACTTCAAGATCATCAACCGCATCGTGCCCCTGGCCCTGACGGGTCTCGGCTATACGCAGGAGCAGCGCGAGGCCATCGCCAAATACGCGGTCGGCCACGGCACCCTAAAGGACGCGCCCGCCATCAACCCCACGACGTTGGCGGACCGCGGCTTCACCGGCAAGGCGCTGGCCGCCATCGAAGAAGCCGTGGGCGACGCCTTCGACATCAAGTTTGTATTCAACAAATACACGCTGGGCGAAGAATTCTGCATCAAGACGCTAGGCTTCGATGAAGCGCAGCTGTCCGATGTCGGCTTCAGCATGCTCGAGGCCCTGGGCTTCACCAAGGCCGACATCGATGCCGCCAACATCCACGTCTGCGGCGCCATGACGCTCGAAGGCGCGCCGCACCTGAAGCCGGAACATATCGCGATCTTCGACTGTGCGAGTCCTTGCGGCCGCACGGGCACGCGCGCGCTGTCGGCGGATGCGCATATCCTGATGATGGCCGCGGCCCAGCCGTTCATCTCGGGCGCCATCTCCAAGACCATCAATATGCGCAGCTCCGCGACCATCGCCGAAGTCAGCGCGGCCTACATGAAGTCCTGGAAGCTGGCGTTGAAGGCGAACGCGCTCTACCGCGACGGATCGAAACTGTCCCAGCCGCTGGCGACCATCTTCGCCGACGACAGCATCGAGGACGACGATGCCCTGGAAGCCGCCGCGGCGGTGATCCAGGCGCCGCCCGCGGCGCGCGCCGAGATCGTGGCCGAGCGCATCATCGAACGGGTGATCGAACGCGAACGTCAGCGCCTGCCGGATCGCCGCAAGGGCTATACCCAGAAAGCCATCGTCGGTGGGCACAAAGTGTATCTCCGCACCGGCGAATACGAGGACGGCAAGCTGGGCGAAATCTTCATCGACATGCACAAGGAGGGCGCCGCCTTCCGCAGCTTGATGAACAACTTCGCCATCGCCATCTCCATCGGCCTGCAATACGGCGTGCCGCTGGAGGAATATGTCGACGCCTTCACCTTTACCCGCTTCGATCCCGCCGGCCCGGTGGAAGGCAACTCGTCGATCAAGATGGCGACATCGCTGCTGGATTACGTCTTCCGCGAACTGGCGGTGAGCTACCTCGACCGCCACGATCTCGCCCACGCCGAGGCCCACGACGTTCTGCCCGACGCCATGGGCGACGGGGAAGCCGCCGCCAAGATGCTGCAGCTCGCGGGCAAGACCGTGTCCAAGGGTTTCGTGCGGTCGTCCAACCTCTACTTCATCAAGCCGGGCGTCCGCAAAGGCGGCGGCGGGGACCACACCACCGCGACCTCATCGTCGGTCATGAGCGGCGGGCCCGGCGCAGGCTCCACCATGTCCTCCGGCTCCCTCGCCATGGCGGAAGAAGTCGTCACCCAGACTCAGGTCACCAAAATCACCGAATCCCGCCGCAGCGCCGTCCACGTGGCGCGCATGAAGGGCTACGAGGGCGACGCCTGCTCCGAGTGCGGCAACTTCACCCTGGTGCGCAACGGCACCTGCATGAAGTGCGAAACTTGCGGCACCACGTCCGGCTGCTCGTGAGAATGAATCCCGTGCCTGGGAAAATAAATGTACCAGGTACATTTAATCCGATGACCGTGTCAGCGATGCGCGGCCGTCAGAATAAATGTACCTGGTACATTTATTTTTAGCGCAGATGCTCCCCGCCCCAGATCTCGCCAAACTTCCCGCCGCCGATCCGGTCAAGGTCTCGGGTTTTCCCAAGGCCGAAGCGGACCTGTCCATCGGCGCGTGTTTTGGCGCATTCCTGCGCCGGGTGGTGCCGAGCCATACGGCTTATGGCGTGGCGCGGGGCGTGTGCGACGACGTCATCGCGGTGTTGCGCGAGGTCATGCCCCACCCGGACGGCGCCACCGACTATGTGATCACCGGCGCGGTGGGCAAGCGGACGGCGCTCTCACCTATCCGCATGGCGGACCTGCTCTACATCCTGCCGCCCAAATTCATCGCCGCCGGCAATGGCCGCGCCGGCGACGCGCTCAAGACCGTGGCCAACCTGCTCGCGCCCAAACTCGCCGGCGTCACGGTTCATGGCGCGGGGGTGATCGTGCCGCGCGGGTCGCTGTGGGTGAAGGTGCTGCCGAGCGCGCCGCACCGCGGTGCGTTCCTGATTCCCGGCGCGGCCACGCTCACCCGCGCATCCGGGTGGAGCATCAGTAATCCCATCGCCGAGGCCGCCACGCTGCGGCTCTCGGACAGCCTCTACGGCGGACGGCCGCGCCTGATGCTCACCGCGCTCAAGGCTTGGCGCGAAGCGTCCAAGGTGCCGATCAGTTCCTTCGCCCTCGAGCTGCTGGTGCAGGACTACTACGCCAGCGGACCGCGCGCCTTCGAACTCGATAAAGCGCTGACGGAATTCTGGGTATGGTCGCGCCTGCGCACCCCCTGCAAGCTCACACCGCCCGGCGCCCAGTCAGCGGTGGAGATCGATACCGCCTGGCACGGCAAGGCCAAGGCGGCCTATTGGCGCGTGACACTGGCGGAGCACCACCTCAAGACCGGTAAGCTGATCGACGCCGCCGTGGAATGGCGTCAGCTGTTGGGCCTGGCCTTCCCGGTGCCGGGTGAAACACCGTTGAAGGCGCTCCCGCTCTTCAAGAAATAGCTTACTTCGCCGCTGATTTGGGCGGCTGCTGCTTGGCGTCCTGCCGCACGGCCGCGATCAGGGCGGCGCAGTCCGCGTCCTTGCCTCCGCCCAGGTCGATGGTCGCCAGCAACGCCCCGAGCGGCGTCAACAGCACGCCCAACACCGTTGCCACCCCACCGCGCAGCGCCAGCGCAGCAGTGTCAGGCCCGATGGCCGGGTCCGAAAAGGTGCCGGCCAGGTTGAACGGCACGCGCAAGGAGCCGATGCCGGCCGATTTGTGCTTCGGGTGCAGTTTGATCTTCAGGACCTCGGTGGCGAGGTCGATGGTGCCGTCGCCGGTAATGATCGACGGCTCGGTATCGACCACCAGCGCTTTAGCCTGCATCAAGCCGTGCTCAACCGCGAAGTCGGTCGCCATGCAGCGTATGCCGACGGGCTTGTCGCCGGAGAGCAGCAGCCCGAGGGCCTTGGGCAAGCGCAGGCCCATGAGCTGCACCATCAGTTCGCTGATCTGCCCGCCCTGGGCGATGAGCCCGACGGTGCCGTCGGAGGTGGCCAGGATGCGGTGGAGAGAGTCGCCTGAGCCGTGCAGTTCGATCCGCCCGCCGATGGCGCCGAACGACGTATTGGCGCCGGCGTCGCCCACCAGCCGCTGCAACGGATAGTTCTGCACCGTGGCGACGGCGTCGGCTTTGGGGCTGTAGGGGTCGGAGGCATTGAGCGTCAGGTCGATGCTGATGCGGCCATCCTTGGCCGTCGTGCCGCTCTCGGTGCCGAAAGCCAGCGGCTTGAGCCGCAACACACCATCCTGAAGCGCGATATCGGCCGAGAGGTTATCTAACGGGAACCCGGCACTCTCAACATGGGCGGCGGTGAGCATCACGGCCGCGTTCATGGCGTTGATTTTCTGGAAGTCGATGGTCACGTCCGGGATCAGCAGTTTGGCGCCGATCTCGGCGGCCTTGGTGGCGTTGGCCTTGGGATCGGCGTTCTTGTCGCCGGGTTTCACCGGCGCCTCGCCCTTGGAGGCGGCAATGGCGCCCTGGATGGCGCGTTCGCGCGTGGCGGCGGCTTCCTTCACCCCCTCGGGTGTCTTGGCGTCACCCGGCGCCGCGCCGATGAATCCCGCCATGTCGTTGAGATCCAACGTCCGCGCATTCAGGTTGCCGCCGAGTTTGGGCTTCTTGCCGGAGAGGTCCCACGACAATTCGCCCGCCAGGTCGCTCTTGCCCATGGTCCAGGTGAGGTTCTTGAACATCCAGGTCTGGCCCACGTGATCCAGGTGGCTTTCGATGCGGTACGGGGGCGTGCGCGGCAGCGCCACCCCGGCGATCCTGTAGAGATCCGCCGCATCCGCGCCCTTCACGGTCAGCGCCACGTTCAGCCCGGCGACATTCATCGGGTCAGTCACTGTGCCCTTGGCCGTGATTTCCGTGGCGCCCGAAGTCATCTTGAGATCGAGGGGGTAAGGCGCTGCTTCGCGCAAGGTCAGGATCGAACCGCCGACGACGGTGATCGTGGTGGGCGCGCCCTGGTAGCTCCCATTGCCCGTCACCAAGAGATCGGGTTCGCCGCCGCTCTTGGACGGGCGGGTTTCCAGCGCCAGGGTGAGGTCGGTCTTGCTCGACGCCTCGCGGTATGTGAGTTGGGCGTCATGGAGCGTGAGGTTGTGAACTTCCGGCAGCTTGGCGTCGGCGGCCAGCGGCTCTTTCTTCTGATCGCGGTCCCATGTGGTGGAACCGTCGGCGGCGCGGTCGACCCGCACCTGCGCGCCCTCTACCACGAGATGCGGGAACACCAAGTTCCCGGCCAGGAGCGGCCAGAAGCGCAGGCCGGCGTCGATATGGGCGGCGTGCATGACGGGCGCCGTATCGGAGGCGGCCCCCTTTTCGCGCACATTTAGCTCCTCAAGCACGATCCGTAAGGGGAATGCGCGTATATGCGCCGCGGCGACCGTGACGGTTTTACCCAACGCCGCGCTCGCGCGCTGTTCAAACAAGCCCTTGAAATCGAACAGCAGAAAAAAGGCAATGCCCGCGGCCAAGAAGCCGAGCACGGCAAAGCCTGCGACTCGCATAGGTTTGGGGCGCCGGCGTCGATGCATATGTCCCATAACGCGAACAACCGGCCGGGGTTCCGGCCGGTTGTCACAAAGTCCCGAGATACACCTTAATCTAAAGCGGGTTTTTAGAGCAGGAAGCGGGCGCGGACGGTGCCGGGGATCTCCGAAAGTTCCTTACGGATATCGGCGCCCATCTCGATCTTGCCGCTCACGTCGGTCACCACGTAGCCGATCTCGCCATCGGTGCGCAGATACTGGCCGGCGATATTGATGTTCCGGCGTGAGAACACCTGGAGGATCTTGGCCATGACACCCGGCTCGTCGCGGTGAATGTGCATGAAGCGCGTGACATTGGCCTGGATCGGCAGGGACGCCTCGACAAAGTTCACGGCGCCCAGGGTCGAGCCGTTGTCCGAATACTTCACCAGCTTTTCGGCCACTTCGGCGCCGATATTGACCTGGGCTTCCTCGGTGGAGCCGCCGATATGCGGGGTCAGGATCACGTTGCGCATCCCCTGGAGCGGGCTCTTGAACTTCTCCTCGGGGCCGGACGGCTCCTTGGGAAACACGTCGAGCGCGGCGCCCGCGATATGGCCGCTCTTGAGCATCTCGGCCAGGCACGGGATGTCCACCACGGTGCCGCGGGCGGCGTTGATGAGGTAGCTGCCCTTTTTCATCTTCTTGAGCTTGGCGGCGTTCATCATGTTCTTGGTCTCGGGCGTCTCGGGCACGTGCATGGTCACCACGTCCGCTATCGCCAGCAATTCATCGAGCGACCGGCAGGCCTGGGCGTTGCCGATCGCCAGCTTCTCGATCACGTCATAGAATCGCACCTGCATGCCCATGGCCTCGGCGATCACCGAGAGCTGGGTGCCGATATGGCCGTAGCCGACGATGCCGAGGACCTTGCCGCGGATCTCCCGCGCGCCCTTCACCGACTTGTCCCACTCGCCCTCATGCGCGCCCCAGGAGCGCTGCGGGACGCCGCGGAACAGCATGATGATTTCCGCGATCACCAGTTCCGCCACCGAGCGGGTGTTGGAATAGGGCGCGTTGAACACCGGAATGCCCATACGCTTGGCCGTGAGCAGGTCCACCTGGTTGGTGCCGATGCAGAAGCAGCCCACGGTCATCAACTTCTCGGCCGCCTGCAGCACGTCCTTCGTCAGCTTGGTGCGCGAACGGATGCCGAGGATGTGGACGTTCTTGATCTTTTTCTTCAACGCCTCGGCGTCGAGCGCTTCACCGACCAGCTCCACCGAGCCGTAGCCGTTGCGCTTGAACAGCTCGATCGCGTTCTTATGGATATTCTCCAGGAGGAGAACTTTGATCTTATTCTTGGGGAGCGAAAGCTTTTCCACGGGTACTTGTCCTTCGGGGCCTGGAACCCCGCCAGAAGATGCGTAATATGCGGGGGTAGATTTTGTTTTGTCGCGCGTTCTGCACCGAACCGGCTTCCACTTCGGCGGAACGCGCTCTAGCACATCCAGCCCTTGATAAGGAACCCCGCCGATGGCCGGTACAGTCGAAGCGCGCTTGAAAGAGAAAGGTATTTCCCTGCCGGAGGCGCCGACACCAGCGGCCAACTACGTACCTTATGTAAGGACCGGCAATCTGGTGTTTATCGCAGGGCAGATTCCCATTTCCGAGGGGACCGTAAAGTACGCCGGCCTCGCGGGCCAGGATGTGTCGGTGGACGAAGCCTACCAGGCGGCCCGTTTGTGCGGAATCAACATCATCGCCCAGGCCAAGGCGGCCTGCGGCGGGGATCTGGACAAGGTGACGCGGGTGGTGAACCTCACCGGCTTCGTCGCGGCGCCCGCGTCATTCACCGAGCATGCCAAGGTGCTGAACGGCGTTTCGGACCTCATGGTCGAGGTGTTCGGCGAGGCCGGGAAACATTCCCGCGCCGCCATGGGCTCGCCGTCCCTGCCGCGCAACGTGACGGTGGAAGTCGCCGCCGTGATCGAGACCACCTGACCACATTGCCCGACGACTTTACGCTGAAGGTTGTTGACAGCATCCACCGGGTGCCGGCCGGCGTCTGGGATACCTGCGCGGGCGGGGACAATCCGTTCGTCAGCCACGCCTTCCTGAGTGCGCTGGAAGACGCGGGCTGCGTCGGCGATGAAGCCGGCTGGGCCGTGCAGCACCTGGTGCTGGAGGAGGCGGGCGCGGTGGTGGGCTGCGCGCCGCTCTATCTCAAGAACCACTCTTACGGCGAATACATCTTCGATTGGGCCTGGGCCCAGGCCTACGAGAAGGCGGGCGGCCGCTATTACCCGAAACTGCAATGCGCGGCGCCGTTCACGCCGGCCACCGGACCCCGGTTCCTGGCCGCGACCGACGAACGCAAGCTGGCATTGATGGCGGGCATGAGCGAACTGGCGCGGCGCATGAAGGTGTCGTCCCTGCATGTGACGTTCGCAACCGAACATGAACATGCCCTGATGCAGGAGGCAGGCTTTCTGGGGCGCTTGAGCGAACAATACCACTGGAAGAACGAGGGCTATGGATCGTTCGACGATTTCCTGAACGCGTTGTCGTCGCGCAAGCGCAAGGACATCCGTAAAGAGCGCGAGAAGGCCACCAGCGCCGGCGTGACGATCGAAACGCTGACCGGCGATCAGGTCACGGCGCGCCATTGGGACGCATTCTTCCGCTTCTACCTCAACACCTCGGACCGCAAGTGGGGGCAGGCCTACCTGAACCGGGAGTTCTTCGCCCTGGTGGGCGAGCGCATGAAAGACTCCGTGGTGCTGATGATGGGCGAAGAAGACGGGCACCCGGTCTGCGGCGCGCTCAATTTCCGGGGCCGCGACACGCTGTTCGGCCGCAACTGGGGCACGGTGGTGCATTACCCCATGCTGCATTTCGAGCTTTGCTATTACCGCGCCATCGACTTCGCCATCGAACACAAGCTGTCCTGGGTGGAGGCCGGCGCCCAGGGCGAACACAAGGTTCAGCGCGGCTATCTCCCGCGGGCCACGTATTCCGGCCACTGGATCGCCGACCCCGGCTTCCGGGAGGCGGTGGCCCGGTTCCTGGCCGCCGAAAGCGCCGCCATCGGCGCCGACATCGCCGCGGGCGCCGAACTCGGACCCTTCAAGCGCTCCTTGCCCGATTAAATTGTACCTGGTACATTTATTTAATTGTACCAGGTACAATTAATGCCACGAATTCCACGGATATTCCTGCCCGGCCACCCGCTGCATGTGATTCAGCGGGGGCACAACCGCGGCCAGGTGTTTTTTGGCCAGGATGACGCCAAAAGCTATCTCGGGTGGCTGGCGGAAGGGGCCGCGCGCTACGGGGTCGCCGTGCATGCCTATGTGCTCATGAGCAACCATGTGCACCTGCTGGTGAGTCCGGACACGGCCCAGTCGCTGCCCATGTGCATGCGCCATGTGAACTGGCGGTTCAGCATCCGCTCCAACGACATGCGGGAACGCACCGGCGCCCTGTGGGAGGGCCGCTATAAGGCCTGTGTTATCGATGCGGACGACTATTTCCTGGCCTGCAGCCGCTATATCGAGCTGAACCCGGTGCGGGCGGGCCTGGCGCAAGACCCGGCGGCCTACCGCTGGTCCAGCTACCGCGCCAACGCCGAAGGTAAAGCCGATCCGCTGCTCACGCCCCATCCGCTCTACGAGGCCGTGGGGGCGGAGGGCTACCGGGCGCTCTTCGCCGAGGCCCTGGGCGCCGACACCCTCAAATCCATCCGTGACAGTGTGAACGGCGGGGCCGCCCTCGGCAGCCCAGGCTTCGTTGCCCGCATGAGCCGCCACGCCGGCCGGCCCATGGCCGTCAGACGGCGCGGCCGCCCGAAAGCCGGATAATTGTACCTGGTACATTTAATAAATGTACCAGGTACAATTAAAGCTGCTTGTTCAGGATTTCGACCGGGCGGGCGGAGGAGTCCACGGCCACATAGGTGAATACGCCCTCGGTCACCAGCATGGGGGCGCCGTGGCGGGCGCGGCGGACCCAGGTTTCGATCTTCACGGCGATCGAGGTGCGGCCGACCCGCTGAATGGTCGTGTAGCAGGTCACTTCGTCGCCCACATGCACCGGCTTGTGGAATTTCATGGCGTCCACGGCCACGGTCACCGCACGGGTGCCGGCGTGCGCGGCGGCGTGGATGCCACCCGCCAAGTCCATCTGCCCCAACACCCAGCCGCCGAAGATGGCGCCGAGCGCATTGGTGTCGGCGGGCATGGCCATCACACGGATGGAGATTTCGCCCTGGGGGCCCGCGGTCTCGCGTGTATCGGTCGTCAAAATCAATCCCCCGCAATCTATTGTATGGCCGCGCGTCTGCTCCTACTTTATGCGCCGTTTCACGCCCGGTTCTAGAGTAATTCCCGTCATGGCTGACCTGTTCTCCAAGTCTGGCTCAAAGCCCTCTGGCTCAAAGCCCAAAGCCGCCGCCAAGGCCGCGCCCGCGAAGGCCAGCCCGGCCCGCGGCGACTACACCGCCAAGGACATCGAGGTCCTGGAAGGGCTTGAGCCCGTGCGCCGCCGCCCCGGCATGTATATCGGCGGCAGCGACGAGAACGCGATGCATCACCTGATCGCCGAAGTGCTCGACAACGCCATGGACGAAGCGGTGGCCGGCCACGCCAGCACCATCGGCGTAAGCCTGGGCGCCGACAACAATGTGATGGTGCACGACAACGGCCGCGGCATCCCCATCGATCCGCACCCCAAGTACCCGAAGAAGTCGGCGCTGGAAGTGATCATGACCACGCTGCACTCGGGCGGGAAATTCTCCGACAAGGTTTACCAGACCTCCGGCGGCCTGCACGGCGTCGGCATCAGCGTGGTCAACGCGCTATCCGACGACCTGACGGTCGAGGTCGCCCGTGACAAGACGCTGTGGGTGCAGAAATTCAGCCGTGGGCTGCCCAAGACCAAACTCACCAAGGAAGGCCCGGTCAACCGCCGCGGCACCACCGTGCGCTTTCACCCGGACGAACAGATCTTCGGCGACAAGGCCCATTTCCGGCCCGCCACCGTCTACCGCATGGTGCGCTCCAAGGCGTATCTGTTCGAAGGCGTGCGCGTACGCTGGTCGTGCGACCCCAACCTGCTCAAAGGCGACGACAAGACCCCGGCGGAAGAGGAACTGCACTTCGAGAACGGTCTCACCGACTATCTCGACTTCGCGCTGCAGGGCCGCAAGCGCCTGATCCCGAAATTCTTCTCCGGCAAGGCTGAGTTGCAGGACAAAGACTACGGTGGCCGCGTCGAATGGGCGATCTGCTGGCCCGATGATGAAGATGGCTCGCTCAGTTCCTACTGCAACACCATCCCGACGCCTGAAGGCGGCACCCACGAACAGGGCCTGAAGACCGCCCTGCTCCGCGCCCTCAAGGGCTATGCGGAACTCACCAATGCCACCAAGGGCCTGTCCAACGTCACCGGTGATGACGTGTGGGGCGGGGCCTGCATGATGCTGTCGGTGTTCATCAAGGAACCGCAGTTCCAGGGCCAGACCAAGGACAAACTGGTGTCGGTCGCGGCGACGCGCCTGGTGGAGACCGTGGTGAAGGATCACTTCGACCACTGGCTCTCGGGCGATGTCGCCACCGCCAACACGCTGCTGGAAACCGCAGTGGCGCGCGCCAACGACCGCATCCGCAAGAAACAGGACCAGGATCTCTCCCGCAAATCCGCCACCAAGAAGCTGCGCCTGCCGGGCAAACTCACCGACTGCACGCGCGCCAATCCCATCGGCACGGAACTCTTCATCGTCGAAGGCGACAGCGCCGGCGGCTCGGCCAAGCAGGCCCGTTCACGCGAAACCCAGGCCGTGTTGCCCTTGCGCGGCAAGATCCTCAACGTGGCCTCCGCCAGCGATGACAAGCTGCGCGGCAACCAGGAACTCCAGGACCTGATCGAGGCGCTCGGCTGCGGCATCCGCGACAACTACAACGAAAGCAAACTACGCTACGAGAAGATCATCATCATGACCGACGCCGATGTCGACGGCGCCCATATCGCCAGCCTATTGATGACCTTCTTCTACCGCGAGATGCCGCAGATGATCGCCGAAGGGCATCTCTACCTCGCCCTGCCGCCGCTCTACCGCCTCACCCAGAAGGGCACCAGCGTCTACGCCATGACCGACGCCCACAAGGAAGAGCTGCTCAAGACCAAGTTCGACTCAAGGGCAAAGGTGGATGTCAGCCGCTTCAAGGGCTTGGGTGAAATGCCGGCGTCGCAGCTGAAGGAAACCACCATGGACCCCAGCAAGCGCACTTTGCTGAAGGTGGTGCTGGCGGGCGACGAGGAAAAAAGCGCCCAGCGCGCCACCGCCAAACTGGTGGAACAGCTCATGGGCCGCAAGCCGGAGGAACGCTTCAAGTTCATCCAGGAACGCGCCAAGTTCGCCGAAATCGATATCTAGAAGGCCTCATCGCGCGTTTGAACTTGGACCACCGCCTGTCATAAAATTGCCTTGGCATGCGGATGTGGCGCAAACCTGTACTGATCGGCCTGACGGCGCTGGTATGCGCCGCCGCCGCCATGTCGGCCGACCGCGAACCCACCGGCATCACCATCCAGAACCGGCGCGGCGAACCGGTCACCATGCGTTTTGCCTATGCTTTGAAGAACTACCAGTGGGATCTCGCGAGCCATCCCGTGGCGGCCGGACAGGAATTTACCTATCCCTTCCCGCCGACCCTCCCGGGCTGTGAGGGAATGCGCGACTGGCACATCGCCGATGGCGTGGTGTCGATTTCCGACTCCCAAGGCCTGTTCTGTGAATTGCGCCTCAGCCTGTGCGACGCCGGCGACCGCGTCGCCGTGCATGAAGACCGCTGCTATTGGGTCACGCCCAAGGCGCTAACCGAGTAGAGCCTGTGGACGGTACTTGAAGTATTCCCGGTCCAAATCGCTGGGCTCGCGGCGGATCACGAGTTTGAAGGCCTCCTCGACCCCCTCCTCGCCCTTCACCAGTTGCGCCCACATGCGGCTTACCTCTGGCGTGAGGTCCGGGATCGCGAGCCCGTAGACCGATCCAATCCAGACCGCGACACCTTGCGCGGTGGCATAGCCCAGCGGGCTGCCCGAATCCTCGCACTGCTCCAGGAATTTTTCCAACGCCGCGCCGTAAGCCATCAGCTCGGTCCGCGCGGCCGCGTCCACGGGCGCGGTGCCGTCGAAGTATTTGTCCGGGAACGGGATGTCCACCTGGCGCGTGCCGTCGAAGGTCTTCTTGGCGAGCAATACCGTGGCGAAAATGCCGGCCAGCTCGGTCTTGTAGGCATTGGCGATGCGCGTGCTTGCCGCCGCCACGAACTTCGCCGGGGTCTTTTTGTTGAGCGCCTTGGCGATGCGGCGCTGGATCTGGTCCATCAGCTTGGGGGCTTTACGCTGCGGCCTGAGGCCGAACAGCTTGGGGACCGGTTTTTCGGGCTGTTTGCGGATCATGAGATTCTACTTCAACGTCGGGATGAAGAAATCGGCGCCGCTGCGGATGCCTGTGGGCCAGCGGGCGGTGACGGTCTTGAGCTTGGTGAAGAAGCGGACGCCTTCGGGGCCGTACTGATTCATATCGCCGAACGCCGAAGCCTTCCAGCCGCCGAAGCTGTGGAACGCCACCGGCACCGGGATCGGCACATTGACCCCGACCATGCCGACATCCACCCGGCGTGTGAAGTCCCGCGCGGTATCGCCATCGCGGGTGAAGATCGCGACACCGTTTCCGAAAGCGTGTTCCGATGGCAGGCGCAGCGCGGTCTCGAAATCATCGGCGCGCACCATGGAGAGCACGGGGCCGAAAATCTCTTCCTGGTAGATGCGCATCTCCGGCGTCACCCGGTCGAACAGGCAGCCGCCCATGAAGAAACCATTCTCATAGCCTTGCATCTTGATATCGCGTCCATCGACCACCAGCTCGGCGCCTTCGGTGACGCCGATATCGACATAGCCGCGCACCTTGTCGAGGTGCTGGCGGGTCACCAGCGGGCCGAAATCGGCATCGGTGCTGCTGGACAGCCCCACCCGCAGCGCTTGGACCCGCGGCACCAGCTTCGCGCGCAAAGCATCGGCGGTCTTGGCGCCCACCGGCACCGCCACCGAAATCGCCATGCAGCGTTCGCCGGCCGAACCGTAGCCGGCGCCGATCAGCGCGTCGGCC
This sequence comes from Fidelibacterota bacterium, assembly GCA_947475365.1. GTDB lineage: Bacteria > Pseudomonadota > Alphaproteobacteria > Rhodospirillales > Rhodospirillaceae > SHVO01. Next base: position 28,098 of record CANJOI010000011.1, read on the forward strand.
GCCTGATCCAAGTCGGCATCGGGCATCACGATCATATGGTTCTTGGCGCCGCCCATGGCCTGCACGCGTTTGCCGTGGGCCGTGCCCGTGGCATAGACGTAGCGCGCGATATCGGTGGAGCCGACGAAACTGAGGGCGCGCACCAGCGGATGGGTAAGCAGCGTGTCCACCGCTTCCTTGTCGCCGTTGACGACATTGAGCACGCCCGGCGGGGCGCCGGCTTCGATCATCATTTGCGCGAGGCGAATGGGAATGCTCGGGTCTTTCTCCGATGGCTTCAGCACAAACGTATTGCCGCAGGCGATCGCCACCGGGAACATCCACATGGGCACCATGGCGGGGAAATTGAACGGCGTGATGCCGGCGACGACACCCAGCGGCTGGCGCAGGGAAAACACGTCCATGCCGCTGGCCACGTCCTCGGAATATTCGCCCTTCATCAACTGCGGGATGCCGCAGGCAAATTCCACCACTTCCAATCCGCGCGTCAGCTCGCCCTTGGCGTCGAGCACCACCTTGCCGTGCTCGGCGGCGAGCAGAGCCGCCAGCTCATCCATGTTTCTCTTGAGAAGGTCGCGGAAGGCGAACATCACCTGGGCGCGGCGCGGCGCCGGTGTGTTGGACCATGCCTGGAACGCACGGTGGGAGTCCTCAATGGCGGCGGCCACTTCGGCCTTGCCCGCCAGATTGACGCGCGCCGCCACTTCGCCGGTATTCGGATTGAATACATCGGCGAATTTCTGGCCGGCGCCCCTGGACGCCGCCCCGGCGACAAAATGGTGAACTTCACGCATGACTGACCCTGGTATTGCCGCGCGGACTATACTTTGTCATTGGTTTTAGCCCAATTGCCGATAATGCCCTGCAACGCCCTCAATCCATCGGTCAGGGCCGCCGGTCCTGGTTGCAGGATGATCGGCGACTTGATCTCGTAGAGATCATTGTTCTTGACCGCCGGCACGGCGTCGAACCCGGGCCGGGCCTTCACCATCGCCGGCTGGAATTTCTTGCCGCACCAGGAGCCGATGATCAGGTCCGGCGCCCGCGCGATCACGTCTTCGGGCGCGACGATGCGCTCTTTCGCCGCTTTGCCGCCGGCCTTTTCCGGGAAGATATCGGTGCCGCCGGCGATCTCCACCAGTTCCGACACCCATGAAATTCCCGAGATCAGCGGATCGTTCCACTCCTCGAAGAACACCTTGGGGCGGCGCGGCAGCCGTTTCGCGTCATCGCGCGCCTGGGCCAACCCGGCCTCGAGTTCCGCCGCGAGCGCCTCCGCGCGCGGTCCCGCGCCGACCATGGCGCCAAGCATGCGGATCATGTCGAGGATTTCCGCGATCGTGCGGTGATTGAAGGCGTGCACCGTAACGCCGGCGCGGATCAGGTCGGCGACGATGCCGGCCTGGAGGTCGGAGAAGGTCAGCACCAAGTCGGGTTCGAGCGCCAGGATCTTCGGGATATCCGCCGAGATGAAGGCGCTGACGCGCGGCTTCTCGCGCCGCGCCTGGGGCGGACGCACCACATAGCCCGACACGCCGACGATGCGGTCCTGCTCGCCGAGCAGGTACAGCGTCTCGACGGTTTCCTCGGTCAGGCACACGATGCGCCCAGGGGGAAAATTTCGCGGGAACATGGCCTGTTGTGGGCGAGGGTGTTTACGGAGTCAACGACCGCAGACGTCTGCGGTAGGTGGACGGCGCCTCGCCGGTCCATCCCACGAAGGCGCGGAAAAAGGCCGAGGTCTCGGTGTAGCCCAGTTCGGCGGCCACAGCCGCGACCGGCTGGGATGAGCTTTCCATGATCGCCAGCGCCTTGTTCCGGCGCAACGCCGCCTTCACGGCGCGGAAACTGGAACCTTCCTGTTTCAAGCGCCGCTGCACCGTGCGCAATGACAGGTGCAGCCGGTCGGCCACATCCTGCAGACTCAAGGCCTCATCCAGCGAGGTCGCGAGAATATCGCGGATCTGGCGCACCAGCTCATGATCGCGGCGGTAGAGCATGGCGATCTTGCCCGGCCCGCCCTCAAGGAACGCGGCGACGGACTCCTGGTCGCGGCGGAGGGGAAGCGCGAGCAGGTTCTTGTGCAGCCGCGCGATCAATACTTCGCCGCCGAAATGCGGATGCTCGGTGTAGATCAAGGGATAGTCGGCGGCCTGGGGCGGCTTGGCGTAGGGAAACTGCACGGATTCCAGCGCAAGACTGCGCCCCACCAGCCAGCAGCTCAACCCGTGCAACAGACGCAGACACCATTCGAAGGCGAACACGCGGCGCGGGTCATTGACCGCCGGCCATGCCGTCCCCGCTTCGGCGATCTCCAGCCGGGCCGACACTTCGTCTTCGACGATGGACAGCGTTAAGTCCGGCAGCACTAGCGCGAAGAAGCGCGCCGCGCGCGCCAGCGCCTCGCCCAGGTCGCGCGCGCCGATCAGGCCGCGCGCCAGAAACTCCAGCATCCCGGTCCTGAGCCTGACAGAGAACAGGCCGAAGCCTTCATCGTCCATCTCGCGCACCACGGCGTTGTAGAGCGCGGCGTAACTGGTGAGCGGTACGCGGCCCCTGAGGTCGGCGAGCGTCGCCGGCGCGATCCCTGCCGCGTCTAGCAGCGGTTTGGCATCGCGTCCCCTGGCGGCGAAGCCCGACAGCATGCCGGTGACGAACCCAATGGCGACCGTCGCACGCGGCGTGTCAAATGTACGCAGGGCTGGGGGCATAATGTCGTATTTTACATGATTTACGGCGCGTGCGGCAATGGCAGCCCCCTTGGCAGAGGCCTAAAATACACAATACGCAAGGATGGAGCAGCGTGCCCGGCTCACACCTTCCACACCATTTTATCTACTAAGTTCAATAGGTTAATTCCATGAACGAGATGCGTCAGCCTGCCCAGGCCACGGTCTACAAGCCCACGCATCGGGTGCGCTTCGTGACCTCAACCGCGCTGTTCGATGGGCACGACGCCTCCATCAACATCATGCGTCGGATTTTGCAATCCACGGGCGCCGAGGTCATCCACCTGGGCCACAACCGCTCGGTCGATGAGGTCGTGAACGCGGCCCTGTCCGAGGACGTGCAGGGTGTGGCGCTCACCTCCTACCAGGGCGGCCATGTTGAGTTCTTCAAGTACCTCTACGACCTGTTGAAGCAGCGCGGACGCGGCGACATCAAGATTTTCGGCGGCGGCGGCGGCGTGATCGTGCCCGAC
>CANJOI010000012.1 GCA_947475365.1 Fidelibacterota bacterium
ATCGCGGATTGGAATTCTCACTCGCGGGCAAACTCGCCGATGGCCTGACGCTGGTGGCCGGCACGGTGTTCCTGAACGCCGAAATCTCCGGCGATCTGGTCACCCGCGGCGTGATCGGCAAGAAAGCCGTGGGCCGCACGCCGCGCGTGACGCGCCTCAACATCGAATACGGACCCAAGAGCTGGCAGGGCTTTTCCACCGACTTCCAGTTCGAAAATCTGTCGTCGCGCGTCTCCAGCCTCGACAACCGCGCGATGATTCCGGCACGCACCACCATCAGCGCCGGGGCGCGCTACCGCTTCCGGCTGTTCGATCGGGCGGCGACCTTGCGTTTCCAGGCGCAGAACCTGACCAACGTTTTCGGCTGGGACATCAACGCCATGCAGATTTCCTACGAACCCAACGAACCGCGGCGGTTCACCACCAGCCTGGCGGTCGACTTCTAGGGCTTGGCGATATCGACCAGGAGGTCGAAGTCAGCCATCTTGCGCACCAGGTCAGGGGCGATATCGACGCCTTCCTCTTCGGCGATGGCGTCGAGCACCGCCTGCGTCGGCCGGCCGTCAAACTGTGCCAGCAAATCGAGCACCATACGCGGCACCTCAATCGGGTCGTATTCACTATAGGTGTTGAGCCGCACGGTCTCGCGCCCCAGGTTCACCACCTGGAAGGTTCCGGCCTTTAGACCGGCGGGGGGATCGTTCCCGGTCAGTTTGCGGTAGGCATCCTGCGTGGCCCGTGCCTGGGCGCGCGCCTCCGGACCGCAGATCGCCAGCACGTCCCGCCAGGCGAGGCTGCCGGTCAATTCGGCGCAGCGCAGATAGAACTCCCGTTCGCGTCCGCGCCATTCCACCCAGGCTTTGGCGTGGGCTTCAGGATCGGCGGCGTTGTCGAGGGCGGCGCCGGTGGCGGCTTCGGCATCGCCCTTCCAGGCCTTTGAAGCCATGGCGGCCGCGAGCATTTCCGCGCTGACGTTGAGCTCCAGAAGGCACCAGCGCGCGAGGTCTATCTCCACCGCCTGCAGCAGCTGATGCAGCCCTTCGCGCCAGAAGGCATACCCGGTGTGGCCTTTGACGTGCTTGCAGAACCAGGTGAAGCAAGTGGACTCGCGGTTGGCCCAGACCCCGCAACGGCCGCCGTCCTCAAGATAATGCGGACACCTGAGCGCCCGCGCCTTGCCGAAGGATTGCTTGCTGTTGCCGTAGAGCAGCGCGAACGTGGGCGTGGGCATCAGCCCCAAGGGCGAAACGCCGATCCCGCGCGCAATGCGCGCCTCGACCGTCGCCCGCCCTTCCGCCGCGGCGGGATGTGTGTCGGAGAGAATCCTGCCGCTCAGGAAATTATAGAGCGTCGGCAGGTAGGTGCAGCACTTGATGAGCGGGTCAAAAAAAGTACCGCGATCGTCACTGGAGGCGCCGGGAGGCGCCCGCATCGCGCAGGACCCGCAGGTGGCGCGGCTTTCCCGGGGTATCGGGCCGCCGAGAAGGTCGTCCACCCACTTTGCGTAAAGCGGCGGCAGCGTCTCGTGGAGGGACTCCGCCGTCATCTCTGGCAAACCGTCTGGCTGCGGATGCGGGCGCTTTTCGGCGCTAGTCCGGCTTTTTCTTTTTCTTCTTCTTTTTCTTCTTGTCGTCTTCACCTTCGGCAGCCATGACGCCGCCATTCGGCTGCATGATGATGCTGGCGCCCAGAGCGATGAGCGCGCCCTTCAGCAGGCCACGGCGGCTCTGCTCATTGATCTTCTTTTCCGACATTTTGTTCCCCTTCGTGTTGGAGCGATAGCGCTGCAAACGCGCGAAACACACATCGCGAGCGCCCGTCAGCGCATGCCCAATGCTCGATGGCAGAGGAAATGAAGTCAATGAGTCAGCAGTGAAAATTTGCTTTCACTAAACTGACTTTCTCTTTTCTTGCAGACAAGAACGCAAGGTTGTTGCCGCGATTTTCGTTGCCAGACTCTACTTGCCGCGCGCATCCGCGACAGCTTTTTCGAAATCGATTTTCCCGGATGAGGTAATGCCCGAGAGCCCGGAGTAGATGTGCGGGCCCACGATCATGCCCGGCGTGAGCGAGATTTTGAGCGCGCGCGCCAGGTTCATGTTGTCGATGATCTGGGTGGTGACGTCGGGTGCGTCCATGTCCTTCTTCAGACGCTCGACGTCGAGGCCCACATCCTTCGCCATGGCGAAGACGTTCTCTTCCTTGAGCTGGCCGCGATAGGCCATCATGGCGCGGTGATAGGCGTCGTACTTGCCCTGCTTCACGGACGCCAGCGCGGCTTTGCTCGCCACCACCGACACCGGCCCCAGGATCGGGAATTCCTTAATCACCATTTTGACGTTGCCGTCGTCCTTCACCAGCTTCTCGAGCTTGGGCTCTATCGCTTTGCAGTAGGAGCACTGGTAGTCGAAGAACTCGATCACCGCGACATCGCCCTTGGGGTTACCGAGGACCGGCGTATTGGGGTCGTTGAGAAGCTGCGCCGATTTATTGGCGACCGCGGCATCCGCCGCGCGCTCCTGATAGGCCAGCAGCGCTTGATTGAGCGCCTTGACCGTGTCGGCGTCGGCATTCTGGGCCTGCGCCGGCGCGGCGATCAACACCGCCAGAGCCCAAGCGCCGAGCCATTTCACGACGTTTTTCATGATGCCCTCTCCTCCCCAATGATGCGGAGAAATATAAATTTATGTGGACAGGGTGTAAACTCACGCCCTCGCGAAGGATGCGTCATGCTCAGATTTGCCTGTGCCGCCATTGTCTTGGGTGCTGTTCTGCTGGGTGTTGCGCAGGCCGCGGAACCACCGGTACAGACCGGCGACCCGTTCAAGCGCGGCCTGACGCAGGCCGACTTCCCGCGCCTCAAGCAGATCGAGCCGGGTATCTATACTTACGAGGCCTTGCGCACGATCGAGCCGCGGGGCTTCAAGACCACCGTGGACCTGATCGTGGTCACCGGCGACGGCGTGTTGGTGGCCGATGGCCAGGGCACCGAAAGCGCCGGCCGCGACCTGGTCGCCGCCATCACGCGCATCACGCCGCAGCCGATCAAATACGTCGTGATCTGCTCCGAACACGGCGACCACACCGGCGGCAATGCCGCCTTCAAAGCCGCGTTCCCCAGCGTGACCTTCATATCGTCGCCCACCTCACAAAAAGCGCTGGCAAAGAGCGCCAACCCGCCCACGGAAACCGTCGCCGACCGGCGCGCGCTCACACTGGGCAAGACCACGCTCAATATCCTCAACCTTGGGCGCTCGCACACGGGCGGCGATCTCGCGGTGGAGGTCCCGGGCCGCGTCTTGTTCCTGAGCGAAACCTACGTGCATCGCTTGTTCCCCTCCCTGCGCGCGGCTTATCCCAGCGAGTGGCTTGCGACCTTGGCCAAAGCGCAGAAGATCGATGCCGCCTGGTATATCGCGGGGCACGGCTTCGTCGACGATGCGCCCACCATGAAAGCGGAACTGGAAACCTACCGCCAGGCGCTGACCTATGTGATTGGCGAGGCCACGCGCCTGCATGCGGCAAAAGTCCCGTGTCTCTCCCCCGCCGACTGCGCCGCCGCACAACAGGCGAACTGGGGTCCCTACGCGGAGTGGACCGAGCGCGAGAACCAGGCGCCGGTGGCGATCCTGCGGGTCTATCAGGAACTGGACGGCAAACTTCCTTAGAATGCGTCCGCCGCGAGTTCCATGGCATAGCCCCGCACATCCTTTGGCCAGTCCATGGTGATACGGTCGAACCGCCCCCGCTCACCCGCGTAAAGAGCCCGCAGGGCTTCCTCGTACCCCGGCGCATTCCCGGCCATGGCGGTCATGAACCGATGGGCAGCAGCCTGCGCCGCGCGGATGCGGTCCTTGGTGACGCTGGTCGCGCGCGCCGCATCCACCAGTTTGCGTAGGGCCACCGAAGCGCCGCCGGGTTGCGCCCCCAGCCAGTCCCAATGGCGCGGCAGCAGCGTCACCTCCCGCGACTGCACACCCAGCTTCGGGCGGCCCCTGCCGCGCGCCGGCGGCGCCAACCGCGCCGCCACATCCTCGGCGGTGCCGCGCAGGTCGAATTCCACGGGTTGGGCGGTGACGTCATCGAACACCAGCACCGCCGCTCCCGGATACCAGTCGAGATGCCGCCGCAGGGCCACAGCCACGGCGGCGGGCGCGCCGCTGGCGATTCGTTGGGACCCGGCGAAGGCCGTACAGGAGGTGCTTTCGGTCACAGGGCATATTTATACCCGGATAGAATAATCGTCAATATTATCCGGGTAAAATAAAGCTGGCTATCCCCTCCCCATCCCCGGCTATCCTGCCCGCCATTTCAGCCGGAGGAATCTATGCCTGCTTACGTCGTGTCCGATATCGAGGTGACCGACCCTGTGAAATACGAGGACTACAAGCGTCTGGCGCAAGACAGCATCGCCCAGTACGGCGGCAAGTACCTCACCCGTGGCGGCGCCACCACCGTCATGGAAGGCGCATGGTCGCCGCCGCGTGTGGTGATCCTGGAGTTCCCGACCGTCGCCCAAGCCAAGACCTGGTACACCTCGCCGGAATACACAAAAGCAATCGCCGCACGCGCCGGCGCCTCTAACGCCAAGATCCTGATCGTGGAAGGACTGCCCCCGCGTTAGGGCTGCGCGAGCCACTTCTGGACGCGGGCGCCCGTACCCTCCGCGGTGTATAGGTTGCCTTTGGAGTCGGTGGCGATGATATGCAGGCCGATGAACTGACCGGGGTAGGGTCCGGGGTGGCCAATGGCGGTGCCCGGCACTTCGGTCAGCGTGTCGCGGTTGAGGGTGTGGACCCGGAAGTTATGAGTGTCCGCCACATAGATCAGCTTCTGATCCGGTGAGAACGCCGAACTGAACGCGGTGCCGAAACCGACGGGCTTTGTGTCGCGGGCGACAAAGCCTTCCTTCACGAATTTGCCCTCGATGGTGAACACCTGGATGCGGTTGTTCTGCCGGTCGTTCACATAGACCAGTCCGTCGTTGGCGATCTTGATGCCGTGGACCAGATTGAACTGCTGCGGCCCCGGCCCTTCGGTGGTGCGGGTGCGCGGCGCCGCGTCGTCCGGCCTATTGCCGTAGGCGCCCCACATGCGTTTGAACTTTCCGGTGTCCGCATCGAACACGATCACGCGGCGGTTCACATAGCCGTCCGAGATGAACACCTCGTTGGTTTTCGGCCACACCGCTACTTGAGTCGCGTGGTTGAGGTTCTCGGTATCCAGGCTGCCCTTGCTTTTGCCGGAATGGCCGATCTGCAGCAGGAATTTGCCGTCCTTGGTGAACTTGAGGCACTGGTTGTCGTCCTTGCCGTGCTCGGCGTCCTTGCCGTAGCCGCAGATCCAGACGTTGTCCTTATCGTCGACCGTGATGCCGTGTTCGGTGACCGGCCATTCATATGCCGCCTGCTCGGCGTCGGTCAGGTATGGCCGGCCCCAGCCCTGGATGAAGTTGCCCTCGGCGTCGAGTTCAATCACCGACGGCGCCGGCTGCGCCACGTTGGGATTGGGCGGGTTCTCGAACTGGCCCGGCACTTCCTTGGGCCGCGACAGGACCCAGATATGGTCATGGGAGTCCACGGCGATGCCGCCGAAGCCGCCGAACACATAGTTCTTGGGCAACTGCTTGGGCCAGGAAGGATCGACCTTGAAACGCGGCGCGCCGTCCGCCGCCATGGCGCCGAAAGCAAACATGGCGGCGATCGCGCCGGTACACACCGAGCCCATATTCATCGAAATCCCCCACCCGCTAAAGCAGCAACACTTCGACTATAGCCAGCGCGGCGCGATGGCGGGAATACAGAAGTGGCGTGCCGCGACCCCAGCAAGTATCGTTACACAACGGGGACCGGGGTCAGCATGGACGAATCACAGGACTTTCCGCGCGCGCATGCCGCGCCGCTCTTGCTCATTGCCCTATTCATCACCTTGCTCCGGGCGCTCTACTTCAACAATCCCGCCGTCAATATCGACGAACAATTCTACCTCATGGCCGCCGACCGCTGGCTGAACCACGGCCAGTTGCCGTTCGTGGACATCTGGGACCGCAAGCCCATTGGCATCTTCCTGCTCTACGCGCCGGCGGTGCTGTGGTTCAAGAACGGGGTGATCGGCTACCAACTGCTTGGCCTCATCGCGACCTTGGCGACGACCGCGGTGGTCTATCGCATGGGACTCTGGTTCGGCGGCCGGTTCATCGCGTTCGCCGCCGCCGTGTTCTACGGCGCCATCCTCATGCTGTGGAGCGGCGCCGGCGGCCAGACGCCGGTGTTCTACAACCTGTTCATGGCGGGCGGCGCTTGTCTGATCCTCGGCGCCCTGCATCGACCGCAGCTCGGGGGCCGCGCCGTGGCGGCGGCGTTCCTGGGCGCTGCCCTCCTGTTCGGCCTGGCGCTCCAGATCAAATACATCTGCGTGTTCGAGATATGCGCCCTGTCGCTGGTGGGCCTTGCCGCACTGCTGGCCGAGAGGCGCCTGACATTGGCTCAGGCAACGGGGCTGGCGCTGGGCATGGTGATCCTGGGCCTCGCGCCCACCATTGCTGCCGGCGCGGCCTATGCTGCTATCGGCCACTGGCAGGAATTCTGGTTCTCCAATTTCATTTCGATCTTCGGCAAGAAGAGCTGGCGCTTCACGTTCGGCATGTATCTGCTGACGGTGGCCTCGGCGCTGGTCTACTGCGTGATCTTCTGGATTTTCACCGGCATCGCGCTGGCGCGGGGCCTCAATGACCGGCCCGCCGTCGCAGGATACAGGTGGTTGATCCTGGGCCTCGCGGCCTGGCTCGGCGCGGCCGTGGTCGGCGCTCTGATGCTCGGCAACCCGATCCTGCACTATTTCCTGCCGACGGCCGCACCGCTGGCGCTGTTATCCGCCCTCGGCGTGGAGCGCCTGGCCGAACGCCGCGCCAGCGAGGCAAAGCCGTTCTCCACCCAGATCAAGCTCTGGTTCGGCGGCAGCGTCGCGTTGTGCTGCGTCGCCGCTGTGGTCATCAACATCCAGTCGTCCGCGCGCCGCGGCGCGTTTCAGGTCTACCCGGCGGCGGCGTTCATGCGCGAACACCTGGACCGCGGCTGCCCCTATGTCTTCAACGACTACCCGGTGCTCTATTACCTGACGCAGTGCGCGGCCCCTTCGATCTATGCCTTCCCGAATCACCTGACCGAGACCGCCGAGTTGCACGCGCTCACGGTCGATACCGAAACCGAATTGCGCCGGGTGCTGGGGACGCGCCCCGGCATGATCTTCGTGCGCCGGCCGTTCGCGCCGGAGCTGGACGCCGGCCAGATCGCGATCCTGGAAAATGTGCTGCAGCAGGATTACGAGCCCGCGAAGCAATTCCCGGCATTCCGCCAGGAATTCACGGTCTACTTCCTGAAAAAAGAAAGCTAAGCCCGCTTCCAGGTAAAGATCGAGCTGGCGCCGAAGTTCCAGACGCAGCCGATCAGCACGCCGGCCGCGCCGGCGGCCCACCAGGCATGGCCGCGCTCATAGAGCATCTCAGCGAAGCTAACGTTGGCAAGGAAGCCGATGCTGCACACGGCGTAGAACGAGAACAACCCGCTGACCAGCCGACGCCCGCGCAGGCGCACGTCGCGATAAGTCAGCACGTTGTTGAGCAGGAAATTGCTGGTCATCGATACGAATGCCGCGGCGGTCTGCGCCACTGGGAACGCGACCAGTTCCCGGATCGGGAACAGCGCCGCGAGATGCACCAGCACGCCGGTGCCACCCACCAGGCAGAACAGCAGGAAGCGGACCGGGATATAGCGTCCGATGGTCTTCTCGAGCAGCATCACCAGATATTCGAACAGCACCATGGCGTCGACCTTGCTCTCGCCGTGCAGGCGCGGCCGGAACTCATAGGGCAGTTCCTTGTGCTTGAGGGGCGTGGGCGCCGAAGCCACGAAGTCGAGCAGGATCTTGTATCCGGCGCCCGAGAGATAGGGCGCCGCCTTGAGGAAGGTTTCCCGGCGCACCATGAAAAAGCCGCTCATGGGGTCGGCGAGGTCGAATTGCATCACCAACCCTGAGAGCTTGGTGGCGAAACGGCTCATGGCCCCGCGCACGGCCGAGAGGCCGCGGGAGCCCCCGCCGCCGCTGACGTAGCGCGAGCCCACGACCAGATCCAGATTCTCGCCGGCGATGGTATCGAGCATGCGCGCCAGCAGCGTTTCGTCATGCTGCATGTCGGCGTCGATCACCGCCACATACGGCGCGCTGGAACTACAAATCCCCTCGATCACCGCCGAGGACAGGCCGCGGCGGCCGAACCGCTGCAGGCAGCGTACATGGGGCCGCGTGCGCGCGATTTCCCGCGCCACCGCCGCCGTTCCGTCGGGCGAATTGTCGTCGACGAAAATAATTTCCCAGGTGGTGTGGGCCAGGCAGGCTTCCAGGCTCTCGACCAACGCCAGAACGTTCTTGGACTCGTTGAAGGTCGGCGCCACCACGGACAGCACCAGTTCTCCCGGTGCTCCGGTATAATGCGCCGCAGCCTTCACTGCCGGCTGTCGCAGGCCGTCGTCCATGCAGCTCTTTCCCCTGGGGAGATGCAAAACCCCGCGAACCCGCGGACAGGTACTAAACGGCCAACCGCGCCGATTCCCGCGCGGTCCCCTTGGCCGGTCCCCAGTATAACACGGCCCCCGGGGAGGCTTAACTAATTTGGGCCTTTAAGGCTTTCCGCGCCGGCCAGGCGGCGGAGGGTTTCGCCCATAATCGCCGCGTAACCACCCGTGAAAACCCGCTGTACGGCCATGGCGGGGCCGCATGACCCCGGCTAGAGTTGCGCGCCGTTCCATACCCAAGGAGGGATCCATGCTTCGCTTACGTACTGCGGTTGCCGTGTTCGCCACCGCCTTCGCGCTTCACGCCGCGCCGGCGTTCGCCGCCGATGCCAGCTCAATCCTGGCCGACGCCAGCCGCCCCGCTGCCGACAAAGCCGCCGACGCGGACCGCAAGCCGGCCGAGATGCTGGCCTTCGCCGGAATCAAGGCCGGCAGCAAGGTCGCCGACCTGATTCCCGGCGGCGGCTATTTCACGCGCATCTTCTCGAGGGCGGTCGGCGCGAACGGAAAAGTCTACGCGGTCGTGTCCGACGAGCTCCTGAAAGTCCGCGCCACCGCCGCCGATCCGATCAAGGCGATCGCGGCGGACGCCGGATATTCCAACGTGGTCGTGGTCAACGGCGCGCTCTCCGGCTTCACGGCGGCGGAGCCGCTGGACGTGGTGTGGACGTCGCGCAATTACCATGACTTCCACAACAAGATGTTCGGCCCGCTCGACATGGCCGCTTACAACAAGGCGGTGTTCGCCGCGCTCAAGCCGGGCGGCACCTACATCGTGCTCGACCACACCGCGGCGGCGGGCTCGGGCTTCGACGCCACCGAGAGCCTGCACCGGGTCGATCCGGAAGCGGTGAAGAAAGAAGTCCTCGCGGCCGGATTCAAGTTCGACAGCGAGAGCAACGCCCTCAAAAGCACCGCCGACGATCACACCGGCAAGATCTTCGATTCCGGCATGCGCGGGCACACCGACCAGTTCGTGCTCAAATTCAAGAAGCCGTAAGACGTAAGTTCCAAACGCCTCGCGGGAAACCGCGAGGCGTCTTATTTCGCGGGCTCCGCTTTTATTTCGCGGGTTCCGCTTTTTTTATTTCGCGGGCTCCGCGAGCGGCTTGCCCTTCTCGACCACCCATGTGGCGACCGCCTTGGCGGAACCGCCGACGCTCCGGGCGTCGTGCACCTTGCCGGCTTCTATCCGGTAAAAGCCGCCGGCCTTGAGCCGGTAGGGCTTCTCGCCATCGATCGTGAATTCCACTTCGCCTTCGGCGACGTAGCCGAACTCCACGCCGTGATGCGTGTGGCGGCCGATCGCCGCGCCCGGCGGCATATCCGCCGATCCGACGACCGTTTCATAGCCGGCCGGCACATCCATGCGGTCAAAAATCTTGCGCGCCACACCGCCGTCGGCCGCCAGCGCGGCGCTGGCCGCCAGAACCGTTAGTCCGGTTATCACCATACGCATGATCGCCCTCCCCATTGCCGTAAAACGCTAGCCGAAAAAGCGCCCTCAAAGATAGGGCGCAAACAGACCCGCCAGGTTGTTGACGAGGCGCTGTGTCCACGGCCGGGCCTTGACCTCATCCAGGAGAATCGGGCGCGCCTGATCGCGTTTTTCCGCGAAATGCTTTTCCAAGATCCCCGCGAGGTCGGCGTCGTAGGCCTCCAGATTTGCTTCGAAATTGAGGCGCAAAGACCGCTGGTCCCAGTTGGACGAACCCACCAGGGCCCAGACCCCGTCGACGATCATCAGCTTGGAGTGATCGAAGGGACGCGCGCCGTAGAACAATTTGATGCCATGTTCGAGCATATCCTCGAACCGCGCCGCCATGGCGTGGTCGACGACGGCGATATCGGTCTTGCGGGGGATCACCACCTCGACCGTCACGCCCCGCAGCGCGCAAACCTCCAGGGCATGACGTAGGATGTCGTTGGGCAGGAAATACGGCGTGAGAATGCGCACGCTTTTCTGGCTGACCGCGAGCGCGCCCAGGATGATCCAGAGCGTGCGCTGGTAGGCGTTGTCCGGGCCATCGGCGATGGCGCGGGCGTAGACCGGCTTGGCGAGGCGCTCATCCTCGAACCGCGGCTCGATCACTTCCACGGCCTCGCCGGTGGCGAACCGCCAGTCCTCCTCGAACATGCGCATGAGCTGCACGATCGCGGGGCCCACGAGCCGGAAATGAAGATCACGGATCGGCGCCTTCGAGGACTCCTTGTAGTTGCGGCAGATATTCATGCCGCCGATATAGCCGATGCGGCGGTCGACGATCATGATTTTGCGGTGATTGCGCAGGTTGATGAAGGGCAAGAGGCGAAAGGTCTGCGGAATGAAGCGCGCGGTGGGGATGCCTGCCGCGGCGAGCTTGCGGTCAGCCGCGCGCCGCGCCGCGCCCATGCCGATCTCATCCACCAGCACCATCACCTTCACGCCGCGCCGGTGGGCGTCGGTGAGCGCGGCGATGAAGCGGGCGCCGATGTCGTCCAGCTTGAAGATATAGACCGACAGCCAGATGCTCTCCGCGGCCTCCGCGATGGCGGCGAGCATATCCGGATAGGCCATATCGCCGTCGATCAACGGCGTGATCTGGTTGCCGCCCACGAACGGCGCCGTGTGTACCGACTTCGCATACTGGAACAGTTGCTGCTGCTGGGCCGTGGGCAGGCCCGGAAACGGCATCGGGTGGGTTTCGAGTTGCGGCGAGATCTTCGGCCGCCGGCCGCGCAGCTTGCGGGCGCGGCGGACCACGCGGTTGATGCCGAGAACGAAATACAAGAACGCGCCCAGGAACGGTGATCCCAGCACCACCAGGATCCAGGCGGGCGCCGCGGCATCCTGGCGGGTCAGCACGATGTGGGCGCACACCGGCGCCGCGATCAGCACATGAGCGATTAGCAGAAGTGTCAGCCAGCTCAGGCGGGTAATCCTTTTTCAGACGGCAGGTGTCAGGTGTCGAGTATCTCGCGCACCCGGCGGGCGAGGTTCTCAAGTGTATAAGGTTTGCCGAGGAGGCGGACGTCCGGATCGAGTGTGCCGTTATGCACCACGGCGTTGCGGGTATAGCCGGTGGTGTACAGCACCTTGAGCTTCGGCCGGCGGCGCTGGGCCTCTTCGGCCAGCTGGCGGCCGTTCATCTTCGGCATCACGACGTCGGTGAACAGAAGTTGGATGCCGGGCTCTTTGTCGAGGATAGCGAGCGCGGCTTCGGGGCTGTCGGCGTCGATCACGGTATAGCCCAGGTCGCGCAAGCCATCGGCCGCAAGCCGCCGCACGGCGTCTTCGTCTTCCGCCACCAGGATGATTTCGCCCGCGTGACCCTTGGGAAGGTCGCCGGGATTTGTCGCGACGGTGGGGCCGACGTCTTCGCTGGGGCCGTGATAGCGCGGCAGGTAGATCTTGATGGTCGCACCGTGGCCCAGCTCCGAATATATCTTCACGTGGCCGCCGGACTGCTTGACGAAGCCATAGACCTGCGAGAGACCGAGTCCGGTGCCCTTACCACTGCCTTTGGTGGTGAAGAACGGTTCGAACGCCTTGTTCACCACCTCGGGCGACATGCCGGTGCCGGTATCGGTCACCGCGATTACGACATACTGTCCCGCCGGCACCGCTTTGTCGGCCTGGGCGTAGGCGTCGTCGAGGTGGGCGTTGGCGGTTTCGATAGTGAGCTTGCCGCCGCCGTCCATGGCGTCGCGGGCATTGACCACCAGATTGAGAATCGCGGTTTCCAGCTGATGCGGATCGGCGTGAACGCGCCACAAGCCGCTGGCAAGCACCACTTCGGTCTGCACGGTCTCGCCCAAAGTCCGGCGCAAGAGGTCGGACATGCCCGAGACCAGCTTGTTGCAGTCGAGCGCGCGCGGTTCCAGCATCTGTTTGCGCGCGAACGCCAGCAGGCGCTGGGTCAGCGCCCCGCCCCTCTGCGCGCCCTCGATGGCGGCGTCCATGAAACCCGCGATGTTGTAGTCGCCGCGGTTGATGCGCCGCTGCATGATATTGAGCGCGCCCATGATCACGGCAAGCATGTTGTTGAAATCGTGCGCGATGCCGCCGGTGAGCTGGCCGATGGCCTCCATCTTCTGCACCTGGCGCAACTGCTCTTCCACCGACTCACGCTCGGCGATCTCGGCGGAGAGCTTGAGGTTGGCGTCGCGCAGCGCGCCGTGGGCGGCTTCGATCTCGGACTTGCGGTTCCTGGCCTGCACGAGGCCGATCAGCGCGATGGTCATGGCCGCGAACAAGGTCAGCCACGACAGCCCCTGGATATAGGCCCCCATGCGCCGGACGCTACGGCGGTGTTCGGCGACCGCCGCGGTCTCGCCGGCAACGATACGCTCCAGTGTGGCGCGCACTTCGCGCATGGTGGCGCGGCCCCGGCTCACCGTGCGCATGCTGCCGGCGATGGACTCGAAGCCGCCGGGCGCACGCACCGCCGGAATGGTGTTCTGGAGCTGGGTGACGCGGGTGGTGACTTCGGCCTTGAAGTCATCGACCATCGTCTGTTGCGCCGGCGTGACCACCAACGGCTCCAGCCGTGAGAACGCCGTGGGGATCGCCGCCACCGCCTGGGTCAGGGGTTCGAGATATTCCTCGTTGCCCGAGACAACAAAGCCGCGGACTCCGGATTCGGCCTCCTGCAGGTCGATATAAATGGCGGTCAGGCCGCTCTTCAGGTCCTCGGCGCGGGCTTGGTCCTGCTGCAGGGCGGCGTACTGGCGCGCCACCACCGCCAGCATGGAGAACACGACCACGAAAATGATCACGGGGATCAGGATCACCCTGCCCCAGCGCGCCATGGTCACTCGGTCCAGCACTCTGCCTCCATCTATGCCGGGCCCCGGGGGAACACCCGGACCCAGCCCACCAAACGCAGCCGGCCCCCGACGAGATGCCTGGGGATGGGGTTAAATTACAAGACCCTATTGGGGTGCGCCCATGACAAGCCGGTGTCGCCGGTGATCACGCCCAGGGGCGCGCGAGCATGGCCTTGGATGCCGCAACCGCTCCGGGGGCCGGCCCAAGGCCTGGGCCGGAGGATTTAGCCGGAACCCCTCTGAATACCCTCGACAAATCGCCGTGCCGAACGCACCTATAGGGCATGGCAAAGGATCCCTACGACATCCTGGGCGTCAAACGCGACGCCAGCGATTCAGACATTCAGAAGGCCTTCCGTAACAAGGCCAAGAAGTCCCATCCGGACCTTCACCCCGGCGACAAGAAGGCCGAGGACCGCTTCAAGGAGCTCAACGCCGCCTATGACATCCTGGGCGACGCGGCCAAACGCGCGCGGTTCGACCGCGGCGAGATCGACGCCAGCGGCGCCGAGGTGCGCCAGAACCCCTTCGCGAGCGGCCGGGGCCGGGGCTTCCAAGGCGGCTTCCAGGGAGGGCAAGGTTTCGGCGGCGGCGCTGGCGCCGGCTTCGACGACCTTGGCGATCTGTTCGGGGGCATCTTTCGCAACGCCCGCGGACCCGGCGGCTTCGGCGGCGGACCGGCGCAGGGCGAGGATACCCGCTTCACGCTCGAAGTGGACTTCATCGACGCGGTTACCGGCGCCAAGAAGCGCCTCAACCTGCCCGGCGCCAAGGCGGTGGATGTGAATATCCCCGCCGGCATTTCCGACGGGCAGACCATTCGCCTCAAGGGCCAGGGCGGCGCCGGACAGGGCGGACCCGATGGCGACGCGCTGATCGAGGTGAAGGTCAAGCCGCACCCGCTGTTCAAACGCGAGGGCCGTGACATCCACCTGGAGCTCGCGGTGTCGCTGGACGAAGCGGTCAACGGCGGCAAGGTCGAGGTGCCCACGGTGCACGGCCCGGTGACACTCAACATCCCGGCGTGGTCGAACGCCGGCACCCGCATGCGCCTCAAGGGCAAAGGCGTGCCGGCCACCAAGAAAGACCCGGCGGGCGACCAATACGTGACTCTGAAACTCGTCCTGCCGAAGACTGCCGACGCGGAGCTGCAGGCGTTCGTCAAATCCTGGGCGGCCAAGAAGCCTTACGACCCGCGCGGCTAGCGCCTTACCAGATCAGCACCACTGCGCCGGCCGTGCCGTTGATGGTGGCGGTCGTGTAGCCGCCGACGCCGGGATTGCTATAGGTGGAAGAGTTCACATAGGACGGCATGTAGTGAAAATCGGTTCTGCCGCCCGGTGTCGACGTCACATTGGTTGAACTCGCGCTGACACTGAGGGTCACGCCGTTATGGTTGCCGTTTCCGGCCCCTTGCGTGACCGTGAGGCTGTTTGAACCATCGATACTATAGATGGTTGCACCGGACTTGATGCCGGTGCCGCTGATCGACATGCCGACAGCCCATCCGGCGCTGACAATGTTCTTCGAAATGCTTGTGACCGGCGTCAGGGTGTTCGCATTGCTCGCGACATTCCCGGTGGCGGAATCCGAGAACGGGGCCGTGTAGGTCCCTGCGGCGCCGGTAGCATTGGCAACACCGCTTGAGTCCTTCCCGGCGGAACCGCCGCCGCCGCCGTACCCGGCGGACGCGGTCGCATGATCGTATCCTCCGGCTTCGCCGCCGACCGCGCCGCCGCCGGCGCCGCCTGCCCCAATCGCATTCGGTTGCGTGTTCTTGCCGTTGACGCCGTTGGACTCATCAGCATTGGCCCCGCCGCCAGCTGCCAACACATGGGAACTGGAGAGGCCGTCGGACCCGCCCGCGCCGCCCGACGCGCCCGCCGCGCCACCGTTGCCCAAGCTGTTGGCGGCCCCGCCGTCATCGCAATCCCCGTTGCCGCCACCGGCGGTGGGCGGCCCGCTGCCGCTGCCGACGTTGTCGCCGCCGCGCCCGCCGCATTGCGAGGCCGCGTCAGGCGCGTCAACGGTGGTGGTCGTCAGACCGGCGCCATTGCCACCCAGACCGCATTGCGAACTGGTGCCGTCGAGCGTGCCGCAGTCCGCGCCGGTGGTGGGATTGTCGTTACTGAAACTCGCGCCGCCGCCGCCGCCGGCGGCGATGCCGATGTTATTGGATGAATCGTAAATGCCCGAGCCCGCCCCGCCGCCGGCGCCGGCTTTGGCGGTCGTGCTGCCCGTGCCGTAACCGCCGACATAAACTTTCAGCCGCGTGGCCCCATTTGAATTGATGTTGTAGAGAGCCATGCTGGCGATCGAAGAGATCTTGCCGGCAGAATACCCGCCGCTGCCGCCGGCGCTTTGGTTGGCGCCGGATTCGTAACCGCCGCCGCCGGCGCCCCACACCTTCGCATAAACGGAAAGCAGATTGCTGGGGACGGTAAGAGTAGAAACCGCGCCGGCGGCGCCGCTGGCCGTGGCGACGCGGAAATCGCATTGATATGCGCCCGAAACCGCACCCGGGCAGAAGGTCGTGGCGAGCGGGCGGAAATAGAGTGCAAGCGTCGGCACCAGGGAGGCCGCATGGACGGTGCCCGCCGTCCCCTTCCCCGTCGCCGCTGCCGTCGTGAACGCCAATCCCGTGGAAGCGTCGAGGGATTCGGCGTCCAGGCGCCAGTTCACGACCAAGTCATCGATCGAAGTATCGGTGGAATCCGCCGACAGGCGTGTCTGGAAATAACTGCGGATCTGTTCCGGGGTGCGCGCCTCTCTCCAGACCCGGACGTCGGCAATGTCGCCGTTGAACGCGTCGGCAACGCTCGCACTGTTCAGGTCCGCGCCCACATAGAAGTCAGGAACAGAGGCGGTTTTGATGCCTGCCGCCGTGCCGGTGACCGCGGCGGTCGCGCTGCTATAAATATCGCCATCCTGGAAGAACTTCACGGTCTCGGCATTGGAAGGCGCGGTCGAGAACGTATAGGAAACCGCGATATGCGACCACGTGTTGGTGGTGAGCGCGGGGCCGGCGAAACGTCTGACGGTCGCTGAAGAGCCGATGGAAACCACATCCAGGTAAACTTGACCACTGCTGTCGACGCGCAAGCGGAAGCTGCTGTTACTTTCATCCGCGGCATCCCACTTGGAGATCAACGCCGCGTTATTCCCGGACGACGGCAGGGCGCGCGGCCGCACCCAGGCTTCGAGGGTCAGGCGGCCGGTGGACGTGCCATTGCCCGTTGAGGTGATATAGCTGGTGCTCGCCCCCGAGGTTTCAGCGGCCAGCATCGGAAAGCCCACCGTGACATCGTCGATCTCGGCGGTTGCCGTGGTGCTGGGATTGATGAAGAACACCTGCTGGCTTCCGCCGGTATCGGCGGTAACGTTCGTGGCGCGTATTGTCGCCGACGTGCTTGGCGTTGCCGTGGGGTGTATCCGCATCCACACGTCCGAGCCGTTGTCGTAGACCTCCAGGCTGTACAGGGTGCCGGAAGTAATGGTGAGCCCCGCGCCGGTGGCCAACTGCGTAGCGGTACCGTTGCGGATCTCCAGGGTCGAACCGAACCGGAATGTGATGCCGTTGGAACTGCCGGCGTCGAACAGGTCCGATCCCGCCGTCAGATCAGAGGTCGAACCGCGCGTGGCGATCGAAAACGTCGCGCCCGCGGCGCCGGCGCGCCAGGTCGCCGACGCATAAACCGCCCGGGCGACCGGGTTGAAGCTGAAATTAGAGGCGTTGGTGACCAGGTAAGCGGTGGCCGGGCTGCCGCCACCCGTGGAGACCGCGAACGAAGCGACCTTGTTGGTGGCATCGCTGGCCGAGGCCTGGACAGTCACCCGATTGCTGCCGGTGCCCGCGCTATCGACGTTGCCGAAGTTCGCGGCCGTCGTGGTGCCGTTGGCGAAGCTGTCGGCGACCAAGGCGTTGATCCCGCCGCCCGGGGTGATTTGCGCGCAGACCTTTTGGACGTCGGTGGTGGATGGGACAAGAACCTGATCGTCAAAGTAGGTCGTGCTCGCGGTATCGGAATCGACAGGGCCGGTATATATCCGAGCGGGGTTTGAGGCATTGGCGGCATTTGCCTGCTCTCCGGCCTGTGCCGGCGTTGATGTGAGAGCGCCGCTACTTGTGCGCGCGCCCGTACCATTCCGCCCATGGCTGATGATGGCGAAAGGCACCTTTCGTCCAGACCCTGCCGTCTCCGAGGTCAGCAACGCTTCCAGTTGCGAGGTGATCAGCTGGCCGGTGAACTCCTGACTGCTGCCGCCGCTCGCCACATAATTCTTGGTAATCGACTGGCATAGGCCGTTGGAGTCGCCTGACACGACGTAGGTATAGAAGTTGCCGTAACCATCGATAACGTCGTCGCGGCTCAACCCCATATCTTTCCAGGGAAGAACCCCGACGTAGTTGGTGCCGGCCGTACTGCAGCTGGAAATCCCTGTGCCGGTGGGTGATGTGGCGGTATCCGGGCACGGCAGCTTGTGCGGCGCGGTCCCTGAAACGCCACCGATGTCGGAGAGGTAGTAGGCATAGATCGCGGGTAGCGCGCGCGCCTGTCCGCTCGCCGCTGCCTGGGTACGCAGAAGTTCGCGGCTGCCGATCAGCTTGTTAAGAAAAATGGAGAGCGCCGTGAAGGCGACAACGGCGATCACCGCCGCGATCACGAGGGCCGCGACGCCGCTATCATCTTTGACGCTTCGCAACAGCCGTTGCCGGCACGCCCTGAATCCGCTCACCAATCCCCCGGTGTCACGCCGTCCGCACTTGTTTGGCCCGGATTTAACGACCAATTTCGCACATTACCACAGGTCACCTTGCGAGAAATGCCGCAAGAACACCTCAACCGCAAGTATTCTGGGGCGGCTCTTACCAACGGGCCCGGCGGACCTGGGTTGCATCCGGACATGGACCGGCAGTACCCATAGGCCATGAAATACCTCCACACGATGGTGCGCGTCACCGATCTGGATCAGTCCCTGGACTTCTACTGCCGCAAACTCGGCCTTACCGAACTGCGGCGCACGGAAAGTGAAAAGGGCCGCTTTACCCTGGTGTTCCTGGCCGCGCCCGGCGACACGGACGCCCAGGTGGAACTCACCTACAACTGGGACCCGGAGGTCTACACCGGCGGGCGTAACTTCGGGCATCTGGCCTATGAAGTGGACGACATCTACGCCGTTTGCCGTCGCCTTCAGGACGCGGGCGTCGTGATCAACCGCCCGCCGCGGGACGGTCGCATGGCCTTCGTGCGCTCGCCCGACAACATCTCCATCGAGTTGCTGCAGAAGGGCGCGGCCCTGCCGGTGCAGGAGCCGTGGGCGTCGATGCCCAATACCGGCGTCTGGTAGTTAGTGGATGACGAGGCCGGTGGCGGGCAGTTCCGCCACCTTGGCCAAAAGGTATTCCAGATCGTCGTGGGGGAATTCCACCCCCAATGAGCCGTACTGGGTCAGGATGCGCTCGATGATCCGGCGGCTGTAGCGCTCCGGATCCAGCACCCTGCCGTCGAGTTCGGTCTGCTCCACCACATCAAGCGCGGCGCGCACCGCCGGGAAGAACGCCGCCGGCAGGCCCGCCTTGGCCCACACCGTCTTGAACCCCAGACCGCCGCGGTCGTGAATCAGCAGCCGCGCGTTCGCCACCGGCACGTGCGCCAACATCGCCACCGCATGTTCGAAAAACCGCAGATTGCCCATGCACAGGGAGCGCAGAACCAGTGACGCGGTCAGGCGGTTCTTCTCGCCGAGCTGGCGGGCGAGCGCCAGCAGCGATTCCTCCGACGCGCCGAACGCCAAGCCCACGGTCGCGCGTTCGCGCGAGTGCAGCACAAGGTCCATGGCGAGGTCAGGCGAGATATTGTGTTTGGCCAGCAGGTGCGCCCGCAGGTGGTCGGCCACGCGCACCACCAGCCGCTCCGCGATGGTGACCGGCAGCACATCGCGCGCCACCAACGGCGCGCCGACGATTTCGCTGTCGCCGAAACGATCGACCACCTTATGCAAAGTCGGTTCATTCACCGCCGCGCCGGGGTTGGCGAGCAGTCTGGCGACCACCGCTTCGCCGCCCGCGTCCACCAGCGCCGCCGACACCCGTTCGTCCACAGCGCGGCGGCCGGCGATGGCCTCGAGCCGCGCGGGCGATCCCTGACTGGCCACGATCTGGATCAGGTCATCCGGAGTCAGCACCTCGGACGCGCTCAACATCGGCAGGGCGACGCTGTCCACGTCCTCGGCCAACGCCATGGCGACATCGTGCGGCAGACGCGGATTGGATTTGAGGTTGGCCGCCAGGGCCTCGCGCACACGCACTTCGGCGTCGCGCACCATCAGCCGGAAGATTTCTTCGGCCAGCGACTGTTCGCGCGGGGTCAACGCGTCGCTGACCAGGTTGTCGTTGAACTTGCCGGCGATTTTAGCCGCCGTCGCCGCGCGGTTGGCGGGGGACGGGTCGCGGGCCAGGTCCTGGACGTCTTGGGCGGTCAGATTGCGCAAACGTGATTCCTTGAGCGCGTAAGGCCGGGAGCGCGTAAGGCCGGGGATTTTATAACTGCCGCAGGGTTAGAATACAACCTTTAGACGAAATGCGCCGTCCCTGGCGTGATGCTTAGTTACGCGCGCCAGGAGCGCCGGTTGCGGCTAAGGTGATGGCGAAGAAGGGTTCGTGCCCTTCGTGAAAGGTTCGGGGGATTACATATGCGGCGCTTCGGAAACCCCATCGTCGTGGCGATGGTGTTGGGGATCATCGCGGGCTACCTGTGCCACACCTTCCTGGACCCGGCCGACGCCAAACAGGTCGCCGGCTACCTTTCCATCGTCACTGATATCTTCATCCGCCTCGTGCGGATGATCATCGCGCCCCTGGTGCTGTCCACCCTGGTGGTCGGCATTGCCCATATGGGCGACGCGTCCGCATTGGGACGGGTCGGCGCGCGGACCTTGGGCTGGTTCATTGGGGCCTCGGTCACCTCGCTTCTGCTCGGCCTGCTGATGGTCAACCTGCTGCAGCCCGGCGCCGGCATGGGCCTCACGCCCCCCGACACCACCGCGGCGGTGCAGGGTGCCGCCCTCAACCTCAAGGATTTCGCCACCCACCTGGTGCCGCGGTCCATCGCCGAGGCCATGGCGACCAACGAGATCCTGCAGATCGTGGTGTTCGCCGCCTTCTTCGGCGTGGCCTGCATGCACGGCGGCGCACATGGCAAGACTATCGCCGCCTTCGCCAGCGCCGTCGCCCATATCATGCTGACGGTCACCAATTATGTGATGAAGGCGGCCCCCGCCGCGATCTTCGCAGCGCTCACCAACGTCATCGCCGTGCAGGGTCTCGACGTGCTCACCTCCTACGGCAAGTTCATGGGCGGCTTCTACCTGTCCATGGCCCTGCTGTGGGGCCTCCTGGCCTTCGCCGGCTTCCTGGTGGTGGGGCCGCGCATCGGCAAGCTCATTGCCTCGCTGCGCGCGCCGATCCTGCTCGCCTTCTCCACCGCGTCGTCGGAAGCGGCCTATCCCCGCACGCTGGAACGGCTGGAGGAGTTCGGCGTCTCCAACCGCATCGCCAGCTTCGTTCTGCCGGTGGGATATTCGTTCAATCTCGACGGTTCGATGCTTTATTGCACCTTCGCCACCATCTTCATCGCCCAGGCCTACGGCGTTGAGGTGCCGCTCGCCACCCAACTCACCATGCTGTTGCTGCTCATGATCACAAGCAAGGGCATGGCGGGCGTGCCGCGCGCCTCGCTGGTGGTGATCGCCGCGACGCTGACCACCTTCAAGCTGCCGGAGGCCGGCCTGGTGCTCATCATCGGTGTCGACCAGTTCCTCGACATGGGCCGCAGCGCCACCAATGTCGTCGGAAACGCCGTCGCCACCGTCGCGGTCGCCAAATGGGAAGGCGAACTCAAAACCACGTCACAAGAACTCTAGGAGTTACGTTGCCGCTATGGACTTGAAGAAGCACATCCGCCAGATCCCAGACTTCCCCAAGCCGGGAATCAATTTTTTCGATATCTCCACCCTGATCCGCCACCCGGAAGCCTGGCGCACGACCATCGACCGTATGGCGGAGATCGTGCGTCCCTGGAAGCCGGATCTGCTCGCGGCCATCGACGCGCGCGGGTTTCTGGTGGCCGCGCCCCTCGCCATCCCCTTGAACTGCGGGTCCATCATGATCCGCAAGTCCGGCAAGCTGCCGGGCAAGGTCAAGGCGCATTCCTACGGATTGGAGTACGGCACCGACACCGTCGAGATCCAGCATGACGCGGTGGAGCCGGGCCAGCGGGTTGTGATCGTCGACGACCTGCTCGCCACCGGCGGCACCATTGCCGCCGCCGCCGCGCTGCTACGCGCGTCCGGCGCCGAAGTGGTCGGCGCCACCTGCATCATCGAGCTCAGCTTCCTCAATGCGAGGGCCAAGCTCGATATGCCGTTCGACGCGCTGCTAAAGTACGACAGCGAGTGAGTCGTGCCGTCGCGCTGAAGGCGCGCAACTCGAAGTCTAGGCGGCCTGATCGCCGCTGGCATCCAGCGAGTAGCCGGCCGCGCGCACGGTTCTGATGACATCCACGCCCTCTTCGGCGTTGAGCGCCTTGCGCAGGCGGCGGATGTGCACGTCCACGGTGCGGGGTTCGACGTAGATGTCGGGCCCCCACACACCGTTGAGCAGCTCCTCGCGCGAGAACACGGTGCCCGGGCGCTCCATGAGGTATTGGAGCAGACGGAACTCGGTCGGACCCAGGTGGACGTAGCGCCCGCCGCGGCTGACCTTATGCGCGTCCAGGTCCAGCGTGATGTCGCCGAACACCAGCTGACCCTTGGCCTGCGAGGGCTTCGCGCGGCGTAAGAGCGCGCGCACGCGCGCCACCAGCTCCGGCATCGAGAACGGCTTGGTCATATAGTCATCGGCGCCGACGTTGAGGCCGCGCACCTTGTCGGTCTCTTCGCTGCGCGCCGTCAGCATGATGATCGGCACATGCCGGGTTTCCGGCTTGCGGCGCAGCTGGCGGCAGACTTCGATCCCGGACATGCGGGGCAGCATCCAGTCCAGGATCACCGCGTCAGGCGGGGTCTCGTCCGCGACCGTGACGGCTTCCTCGCCATCGCTGGCCTCGGTCACCGCATAGCCCTCTTTCTCGAGGTTGTAGCGCAGCATGGTCACGAGCGAGGCTTCATCCTCGACAATCATTACCGTCGGTTTCATGTGTCTCCTCCGAGCCGGTTCATAAGGTCATCAGTCTTGGCCCCCATGGAGAGGCGGCCGCCGGGGTCCGGCATGGCGGCGCGCTTGGGGCGTCGTTCGGCGATGGACGTACCCATCACCAGGAATTGGATGGTTTCCGCGATATTGGTGGCGTGATCGCCGATGCGTTCCAGGTTCTTGATGGCGAACATCAGGTGCGTACAGGCGATGACGTGATCGGATTCCATCAGCATGTCCGAGAGCAGGTCCTGGAACACGCTGGTGTGGAGCGCATCGATATCGGCGTCGCCGCGCCAGACCGCTTCGGCCTTGGCGATATTTCTTTCGGCGTAGGCGTCGAACGCCTTCTGCACGTATTGGCGGACCAGGCGCCCGAGTTCGATCACGCCGCCCGCCGCCAGCACCGGCGGCAGCCCGTTCACGATCACGCTGCGCTTGGCGACATTGGCGGCGTAGTCGCCGATGCGTTCGATATTGGCGGAGATCTTCAAGGCCGCGACGATCTCGCGCAGGTCGGCCGCGACCGGGGCGTGCAGCGTCAGGAGGCGCATGGCGCGGGCGTTGATCTCGGTTTCGATCGTGTCGATCGCCTCGTCGCCGGCCACCACCCGCTCCGCGCCTTCGGTGTCGCGGGTCGCCAGCGCCTCGATGGCGTTGGTGAGTTGCGTTTCGGCCAGACCTCCCATGGCGGCCAGGCGATCGGTCAGGGCCGCGAGATCGGCGGCAATGGTGGAGCGCCCGCCGTGGGCCTCTTCGGAGGCGCGCACCGGCATCCAGGGGTTCGGAAACTCCATACCCCGCCTCACGTGCGCCGCCCCGCGCCGGCGGGCGGCGCGGATGGAGACAGAACGAAGACCAAAGCTTGTAAGAAGGTCGTCACAGTCCGTCTTCAATATCGGCGGAGCCAATACATTTTGTGACGGAATTATGAAGATTTTATTGCAGTGAGAGCCAGTCTGTTATTTTATCTATAAATATCAATAACTTAAGGCATTACGCCCGAAGCTTGGCAATGTTGCCGGCGTAGTCCGGCGTGCCGAAAACCGCGGTCCCGGCCACCAGCACGCCCGCCCCGGCTTCCACGCATATACGGGCCGTTTCCGCGGTGATTCCCCCGTCCACCTCGATTTCGATGGGACGCGGTCCGATCATTTCCCGAATCCGGCGGATCTTGTCCACTTGGGCCGGGATGAACGACTGCCCCCCGAATCCGGGGTTCACGCTCATGACCAACACCAGATCAATCTTATCGAGCACATAGGCGATGGCGCTTTCGGGCGTCGCGGGGTTCAAGGACACCCCCGCCTTCTTGCCCAGGCTTTTGATGACCTGAAGCGTGCGGTCCAGATGGCCCCCTGCTTCCGCATGCACCGTGATGATGTCCGAGCCCGCATCGGCGAACGCCTGGAGATAGGGGGCCACCGGGTCGATCATCAGGTGGACGTCGAGGATCTTCTTGGTGTGCGGCCGCAGCGCCTTCACCACCACCGGACCGATGGTGAGATTGGGCACGAAGTGGCCGTCCATGACATCGACATGGATGTAGTCGGCGCCGGCGGCGTCGATCGCCCGCACCTCTTCGCCCAACCTGGCGAAGTCCGCGGAGAGAATGCTGGGCGCGATCTTCACGGGCATTGTCTTCCCCTTGGGCGTTTCTTTTCAGCCCTTACTTAAGCCGGCTTTTGACCGCCGCCACCGCCGCGTCGGCGGTGATGCCGAAATGCTTGTACAACTGAGGCGCCGGCGCCGAGGCGCCGAAGCCCGGCATTCCGATCATGGCGCCGTTCGCGCCGATATAGCGCTCCCATCCGAAGGCCGACGCGGCCTCGATCACCACGCGCGGACCGTCACCAAGTACCGTGTCACGGTACGCCTGCGGCTGGGCATCGAACAGCGCCCAGCATGGCATGGACACCACCGCCGCGCCGATGCCTTCCGCCGCCAGCTGCTTACGCGCGTCCATGGCAAGGGACACTTCCGAGCCGGTGGCGATCAAGGTGGCGCGGCGCGGCCCTTCCGCCTCGGCCAGCACATATCCGCCCTTGGCGCAGAGGTTCTCGGTGGTGTGCACGGTACGCAAGGTCGGCAGCGCCTGGCGGGTCAGCGCCAGCTGCGACGCGCGATTGGTCTCCGCCAGCGCCGCGGCCCAACATTCCGCGGTCTCGACGGTATCGCAGGGGCGCATCACCAGAAGGCCCGGAATGGCGCGGAGCGCCGCGAGATGCTCGACCGGCTGGTGGGTGGGGCCGTCCTCGCCGACACCGATGGAATCATGGGTCATGACATAGACCACGCGCAGGCCCATGAGCGCGGACAGACGGATCGCCGGCCGGCAGTAATCCGTGAACACCAGGAACGTGCCGCCGTAGGGCACGATGCCTCCGTGCAGGGCGAGGCCGTTCATGGCCGCGGCCATGGCATGCTCGCGCACGCCGTAATAGATGTAGCGTCCGCCGAAATCCACCGCCGACACCGGCGTCATTTTTCCGGTCTTGGTGTTGTTGGATCCGGTCAGGTCCGCCGAGCCGCCGATCATTTCAGGAATCGCGGCGGTGAGTCCCTCCAGCACGGTCTGCGACGACTGGCGGGTGGCGACCGCCGGTGAGGACGCGGCCTTCTCCTTGATCTCGTCGATCACTTTTTCCCAGCCCGCCGGCAGGTCGCCCGCCATCAGGCGTTTGAATTCCGCGGGCGACGCCGCGAAGCGCTTTTCCCAGGCCGCATGTTCGCCCGCCGAACGGCCCGCCACCTTGCGCCACGCGTCCAGGATCTCCGCCGGCACTTCGAACGGACCATACGGCCAGCCGAGTTTCTCGCGCGCGCCTTTGATCTCGGCGTCGCCGAGCGGCGAGCCGTGGGTCTTGGAGGTCCCCGCGAGCGTCGGCGCGCCGAAGCCGATCGTGGTGCGGCAGGCGATCATCACGGGCTTGTCGCTCTTTTGCGCTTCGGTCAGCGCCGTGGCGATGGCGGCGGGATCGTGGCCGTCCACCGCCCAGGTGTTCCAGCCCGAGGCTTCGAAGCGCTTGCGCTGATCGTCGGAGACCGTGAGTTCGGTCGGACCATCAATGGAGATGTGATTGTCGTCGAACAGGACGATGAGCTTGTTGAGCTTCAGGTGCCCCGCGAGCGAAATCGCTTCGTGGCTGATGCCTTCCATCAGGCAGCCGTCGCCGACCATGACATAGGTGCGGTGGTTGACCAGATCATCGCCGAAACGCGCCGCCAGGAGACGCTCGGCCAGCGCCATCCCCACCGCGTTCGCAAGGCCCTGCCCCAACGGACCGGTAGTGGTTTCCGCGGCCGAGACATGGCCATGCTCCGGGTGACCCGCCGTGATCGCGCCGAGCTGGCGGAAGTTCTTGATCTGATCGAGCGTCATGTCCTTGTAACCGGTCAGGTACATGAGGCTGTAGAGCAGCATCGAGCCGTGGCCGGTCGAGAGCACGAAGCGGTCGCGGTCGGGCCAGCGGGGATTCGCGGGATCGAATTTCAGAAACTGTGTGAACAGCACCGTGGCCACATCGGCCTGCCCCATGGGCGCGCCGGGGTGGCCCGAGTTGGCCTTTTGCACGGCATCCGCCGACAGGAAACGGATGGCGTTGGCCATGCCTTTCCTCAAAGAGTCGGCCTGATCGAGGTTTTGCATATCGGGATCCCGTTTTTTGCCGGCGTTTTGCCGTGCGGTCTGGGAGGCTTTTCGCCGAGGGACACCCCAATTGCAAGCGCGTTCAAAGCCGTGCTTTCACGGCGTCAACCGCATGTGGATAACCCTTTAGAATTCCCGGTCCTTGACCGTGACGGTCGATTCGAGCACGGAGTCGTAGAACTGGTAGTTCGCCTTGCCCAGGTGCTTGGCGTGATACATCGCGACGTCAGCGTTATGCAGGAGCTGGCTGGCGTTGTCCGCCTGGGCCGGCAGAAGCGAGATGCCGATGGAGGCCGAGACCCGGCCTTCCCGGCCGCCGAGGTCGAACGGCTCGGTCAGGGACTTGATGATACGGCCGGCGACGATGCCCGCCGCCTCCATGTTGTCGATCAACGGCATGATCACCGTGAACTCGTCACCGCCCAGCCTGGCCACGGTGTCGGCTTCACGTACGCATTTCTCAAGCCGGCGCGCGGTGCTCTTGAGCAGGATGTCGCCGGCGTCGTGGCCCAAGGTATCGTTGATGGCCTTGAAGCCGTCCAGGTCGATGAACATCAGGCCGACGCTGGTCTTGGCGCGGCGGCCTTCCAGCACGCGCCGGGTCAAGCGGTCCATGAACAGGGTGCGGTTGGGCAGGCCGGTGAGCTGGTCGTAGTTGGCCTGGTAGATGATCTTTTCCTCGTCCAGCTTGCGCTGGGTGATGTCGGCGATAATCCCTACGTACTGCTGCAGCGCGCCAGAGGTGTCGCGCACCGCCGTTACGGAGATGCGCGCGGCGTAGCGGCGGCCGCTCTGGGTCTTGCACCACTGCTCCCACTGGGCGTTGTCCTTACCGGCAAGCGCCTCCAGCACGCTGGCCGAGGTATTGGCGCCGAAAAACAACACGTCGGCCATAGGTTTGCCGATAACATCCGCGACCTCGGCGCCGACGATGCGCCCGTAGGCCGGATTCATCTTGGTCACCCTGCCCTTGGCGTCGGCCACGATCAGACCCTCGGGACTATGGTCGAACACCGCCGCGGCCAGGCGCAGCGCGGCCTCGGACCTGCGGCGCTGGGTAATGTCGCGGAAGGTGATGACGTAGCCTTGCGTCGCGCGGTTCTGGCCGAAGGGCGCCACCACATAGACCGCCTCGAAGCTGGAGCCATCGCTGCGGGCGACGTGCGCTTCCTGTTCGGTATAAAACGGCCCCGCCGCGAACTGGGCGAGCAGCGGCAGCGGACGCCCGGCCTCCGGGTGCCCACTGCCATAGACGAACGCACGTTCGACGCTCACGCCGGTCATCGCACCGGCGTCGCGGTCCAACAGATCGGCCGCGGCCGGGTTGGCGATGGTGATGACGCCTTGCGGCGTCACGGCGACGATCCCCGAGGACGCGGCGCTCAGGATCTGGGCGGTCTGGGGGAGGAGTTGGGCATCGGGCGCCGGCGCGCTGGCGGGTTTTGGGGCTGGTTTACCGGCGCGCTTACGCACCGTTCTACGCGGTGCGGGACGAGGTCTGGGCGGCTGGCGTTTTGGCGCCGAAAGCTTGGGCCGAGTCTTCGTCCGAGTCTTTGCCGCTTTTGCAGAGGCGGAACGGGGGCGCGCTTTGCCTGCGGCCTCGGTCTTCGCGGTCTTACGTTTCCCCGCCATCAATCCTCGACTTGCCCCCTGGCACCTGACGTCACGCCGCCTGCGTAGATATACCAGGG
Organism: Fidelibacterota bacterium; assembly: GCA_947475365.1. GTDB lineage: Bacteria > Pseudomonadota > Alphaproteobacteria > Rhodospirillales > Rhodospirillaceae > SHVO01. The sequence continues at coordinate 27,913 of CANJOI010000012.1, forward strand.
AGTGTCTTTCCGCGGACCATGCTCTACCCAAAATTATCCAAGCTTGGCAAGGATTTGCCCCCTGTGGGCCGGCCGTTTTGACAGTTTATACGTGAACTTCACAAAAACATAGCCGAGCGAAACGGCCGGCGAAGATAGAACGGCGGCGATGCGAAACCAGGGACTGGCGGCAGACTCAAAAGCTGCTTTACTGGATTTTGGTTTCGCCTCTATATTTATTTGGTTTTGAAACGAAACATCTCGACAACGGACTCGCAGGGGCTCCCATGACTCCAGTGGCGAATCATCAGACAGAGTTCGAGCCGCACTACCAAGCCAACATCGCGGCGCTGGCTGAGGAAGTGCGGCGCGCGCACGGAAGCGAGGCGCTCGACTACGCCATCGCCTGCCTGCGTCAGCACCTGGGCGCATCGGCGTGGCCAAACTGCGCCCTGTGGCTGCAGATCGTGAACCGCCTCAACGGCGCCCCCGCCCTCAACTAGGCGCGCTTGACCACCCGCACCGCCAGCAGCGCGGCCAGAATCACGGCGTAGATCGCCGGCTGCTGATAGCCGGCCTTGATCATCAGAAAATAGTGAATCACCGCCAGCACGCCCGCCGGATAGGCGAGGCGGTGCAGCAAGCGCCAGCGCGCGCCGCCGAGTTTCCTGATCATGGCGTCGGTCGACGTCGCCGCGAGCGGCGCCAGCATCACGAAGGCCGCCATGCCCACCGTGATGTAGATCCGCTTCATCACGTCGTTCCACAACCCCACCAGGTCAAACCCCTGATCGAGGCCGGTATAGGCCAAGAGGTGCAGGACGACATAGGTGAAGGCGAACAGGCCCAGCATGCGGCGCAGCCGCGCCACCTCGTTCCACCCCGTCACCAGGCGTACCGGCGTGACGGCCAGCGCCAGCAGCAGAAACCGCAGCGCCCAATCACCCAGATACCGGATGATGAACTCCACCGGGTTGGCGGAGAGATTATCTGTGAAGCCGCGCACAACCAGCAGCGCGAGCGGTACGAGACTCAAGGTGAATACCGCCGGCTTCAGCCAACGGCGTACGAGGCTGCGCCGGGGCGCGGGCGTGGCGGCGGTGGTCATCGAAACGGATCAGTAATAGCGCGCGAGATCCATGCCGGCGTAGAGCTGGCTGACTTCTTCCTGATAGCCGTTGAACATCAGCGTGGTGCGGCGGGCGTCGAACGCCGACAGCACGCTGCCGGAACCGATCCGGCGTTCGGTGGCCTGCGACCAGCGCGGATGATCCACATGTGGGTTCACGTTGGCGTAGAAGCCGTATTCGTCCTGCGCCATCACCTGCCAGGTGTTCTTGGGCTGCTGCTCGGTGAAGCTGATGCGCACGATCGACTTTACGTTCTTGAAGCCGTACTTCCAGGGTGCCACCAAGCGGATCGGCGCGCCGTTCTGGTTGAACAGGGTGCGGCCGTAGATGCCGACCGCCAGGATCGCCAGCGGGTTGCTGGCCTCATCGAGGCGCAGGCCCTCGACATAGGGCCATGGCAGAATGCGCGACGACCGCTGGCCGGGCATTTCCTCGGGCCGGACGATCGTTTCAAAGGCGATATATTTCGCGCTGCCCAGGGGTTCGAACTGCTTCACCACATCCGCGAGCGGGAAGCCTACCCAGGGGATCACCATGGACCAGGCCTCGACGCAGCGGTGGCGGTAGATCCGGTCTTCCAGGGTGTGCGGCTTGAGGAAGTCTTCGATCGTCAGCGTGCCCGGCTTGGCGCACAGGCCATCGACCTTGATCTTCCACGGCATCGGTTTGAAGGCCTTGGCGTTGGCCGCCGGGTCTTCCTTCCCGGTGCCGAATTCGTAGTAATTGTTATAGCCGGAGA
>CANJOI010000013.1 GCA_947475365.1 Fidelibacterota bacterium
ACGTCAAGGTCGGCGTCATCACCTACAAACTCGCCGCCCACGCCGCCGATCTCGCCAAGGGCCACCCCGGCGCGCAGATCCGCGACAATGCGCTGTCGAAGGCGCGCTTCGAATTCCGCTGGCGCGATCAGTTCAACCTGAGCCTGGACCCGGAAACCGCCGAGGACTTCCACGACCAGACTTTGCCCGCCGACGGCGCCAAGGTGGCGCATTTCTGCTCCATGTGCGGGCCGAAGTTCTGCTCCATGAAGATCTCGCAGGAAGTGCGCGATTACGCCGAGAAGGGCATGGCGGAAATGTCCGCCACGTTCCGCGAAACCGGAGCCGAGCTTTACAAGGTCGAGCCGGTCAGCAGCGACCCGCGCGCCAAGTTTGAAATGCCGTAGTGCTGAGAGGGCGGCGTTACTGAACCACGCCGCCCTTCATCACCATCCGGACTTTCCGGACCGCGGTGATGTCGGCGGCGGGGTCACCGTCCACGGCGATCAGGTCGGCCAGCAGACCCTGACTCACGGCGCCCAGCTTCTTGTCGAGCTTGAACCACTTGGCATTGCCGTGGGTCGCGGCCACCGCCGCGTCCGCCGGGCTCATGCCGGCCGCCACCATCAGCTCCATCTCGCGCGCGTTCTGGCCGTGGCTGAACACGCCCACGTCGCCGCCCATGCACACGGGCACTTTGGCTTTTAAGGCCATCTGGAACGCACGGCGGCTGGCCTGCACGCCTTCCGGCGCGGGCTCGGCGCCGTTCCAGCCGCGATAGCGCGCGATGGCGTCAGGCGCCGCCAGCGTCGCGCAATAAGCAACGCCCTTGGCCGCCATGGCCGCGAACACTTCCGGCGTGCCGCCGCTGCCGTGTTCGATGGTATCCACGCCTGCCGCCGTGGCGCGGCGCATGCCTTCGGCGGTGCCGGCGTGGGCGGCCACCAGCCGCCCTGCGTCATGGGCGGCGGCGACCGCTGCCTTCATTTCATCCAGGCTCAAGGTCGGACGGCTTTCCTCGCCCGGACCCCAGCGGTAATCGGCATAGAGCTTCACCCAATCGGCGCCCGTGCCGATCTGACGGCGTGCCGCCGCGACCACGGCATCGGCGCCGGAGGCTTCCTCCGCGCCCTGGGGAATATCGACACCCGGCTCAAAGCCCTTGGGGCCATAGGCGCCCAGCGCCACGATGGCGCGGGTGGCCACCTCCATGCGCGGACCCGGCACGATGCCCTGATTGATCGCGGCCTTCAGCCCCACGTCGGCATATCCCGCACCTTCGGTGCCGAGATCGCGCACGGTGGTGAATCCCGCCATCAAAGTCGTCTTGGCCTGCGCCACGGCGCGCGCCGTGCGCAGCGCCAGCGGCTCGTGCAGCACCTGATCGTCCCAGGTGGTCTCGTTATAGGGATGCAGGAACAGGTGGTCGTGCCCTTCGATCATCCCCGGCATCAGCGTCGCCCCCGGCAGGTCCACCACCTGGGCCCCCGCCGGCGCGGCGACAGTGGCGCCCACGGCGGCGATACGATCGCCCTGCACCAACACCTGCCAGCCGGCATGGGTCTTGCCGTCCAGGCCGTCGAACACGGCGGCAGGCTTGAGCAGGATCACGCGCGCCGGTTCGGCCGCCGATGCGGCGCCGCCGAACAGCAGCGCCAGCGATAGAATGAGTCCGTGTTTCATTTTGCGTCCCCCGATGCGCCCGGATGATAGCGGCTTTCCACATGGCCGTTCAGTTCATCCGGGTAGAAATAAACCGGGCGCAACGCCCCGGCGGCGTAGCGCGTGATCTGGTCGGCGAAATGCGGCGACCAGCGATCGCCGCTCTGTCCGCCCGCCATGACCGCCATGGCCTTCACGCGTTCGCCGAACTCCACCACCGCCACGAAACTGTTTCCGCTGGTGCCGTAGTAACGCCGGGTGCCCGGCCAGGCCTTGGCGCCGAAGGACGCCAGGCTGCCCCACTGCGCCGAGGTGAACGGCACCGGGAACGACTCTTCCGCGTCGTCGAATTCCGGCTGGATGGCGTTATTGATCCGCTGGAACTGGTTGATGTTGCGCCACGGCACCTGCCAGTTGCCGAAGTCCTCGATCATGCGTTCCATGGCGGCGTTCAGCGCCTTGATCTTGTCGGCGGGCGGTACCTTTGTGGCGATATAGGCCGGCACGTTCATGCGTTCCGCCTGGGCGAAGGTTCCGACCTCGCGGAACAGCTGGTCGCCCCAGAACACCGCGAGACTGGTGGCGATGGAGTCCGCGCCCCAGCGGTAGTCCCAGCCGCGCAAGAGCGCGATGGGGCCCTCCAGTTTCAGCCGCAGCGCATCGTCGGCGGGCAGCGCCTCCCAAGCGGCCACCAAAGGCGGCAGCAGCGCCGCAAATCCCGGCAGGTAGGTGTCGAACGCGGCCGCGCGCAAGGATGAGGGCGTCCAACCGCTCTTACCGGTCAACAACAGGTCCGCGTGCACGCCCCGGAAATTCTCGCCCACCTGATCCACGTAGCGCGGATAATCGGCGGCTTTGGGGCTTTCGGACCCGGCCGCGCTCCACGGCCAATCGTTGGTGTTGCGCACCCAGCCGATGTTGGGGTTCAGCACGCTCGGCAAGCTGCCCAGCGTATGCAGCCCCTGCCAGTCGGTGGCGGGGTCGCTGCCATCTACCGGGTGGGTGTAATCGAAGCGATTGTCGCGCCGGGGCATGAACTGCGGCATCAGGAACGCCACCTCGCCCTTGCTGTCTGCGAACAGCGTGTCGTTGGAGGAATTGGCGCGCCGGCCCGCCACCCGCAGGAACCCTTTGAGGTCCGTGGCCTTGGTGCGCAACCAGCTTTGCTCCAGCGCCGGCACCGGCTTCCACATCAGCGACGTGGCGATCCAACGGCCGTCCTTGATGGCGACCACCGGGCCATGATGGGTGCGGTAGGTGGTGAACTGCCGCTCGCCCATGGATCCATCGGCCTTTTTATAGCGCAGCGTCACGGGCGCGGTCGTCACGGCACGCTCTTTGGCGCCATAGCGATAGATGTAGCCCTGATCGCGCTTGCTTACGCGCTCGGCGAACTGGTCGACGTTGTCGACCGTGGAGGTGGTGTGCATCCAGCCGGCCTTGGCGTTGAAGCCCTGGTACACAAAGAACTGCCCCCAGGTGGAGGCGCCGTAGACATTGAGGCCCTGGTCGCTCGTGACCTGCGCCTCGGAACGGAAATAGAAACTGGTGTGCGGGTTGATCAGCAACAGCGCCTTGCCGCCGGCGGTCAACTTGGGCGCGATGGCGATGCCGTTGGACCCGGACGGTTCGCGCTGCACCGCGCCGGTTTCCTCGGGCGCCGGCGGCGTCGGCGTGCCGTAGAAGGTCTTCAGGTCGCTCAAGGAAATGCGTTCGATATCACCGCCAATGCTGCCTTCGGTGAAGCTCAGGGCCATCCACGGCTCAAACCTCGTGAGTGCGCGGGGTTTCACATCCGGATGCGTCGCCAGGTAAAAGTTGAGTCCGTCCGCCCAGGCATTCATCAGCTGTTTCAGCCACGCCGGGCTATGCGCATAGGCCGCCTTGAGTTCGGCGGGGTCCACGTAGAGCCGCTGGCGCAAATCGCCCCACAGCGCGTCCTCGCCATCGGCTTCGGCGGTGCGCCCGAGCGCGGTCAGGAAGTTGGCTTCAACGCGCGAGAAGTCATCCTCGGCCTGCGCGTACATCATGGCGAATACCGCATCGGCGTCGGTATGGCCCCGCACGTGGGGAATGCCCCAGTCATCGCGTGCGATGTTCACGCGCGATGCAATCGCCTGCCAGCGCACCATGTCGGGTTCGGCCGCATTGGCTGCGCCGATTGACGTCAGGACGGCCAGCAATACCGCAAGCTTGTTCATCGCATCCCCCGGGATCTCCCCACTCACGCCATCATAGGATATAACCACGCGGCGGTGTCGACCGGGAAACATCCGTTGGCTTCAGGCGTTTGGCGAAAAACTTTAAAGGTCGGCTCCTGGCTGTTCGGAGCGCTGATCTTCGTGGCTCTGGCGCCCGCGGCCCTGGTGGCGCTGTACCGCGCCACGCCGCCGCCCCAGACACCGCTGATGTGGCTGCGCGGCGGCGAGGTCCATTACCAGTGGGTGCCGATCGCCAAGATCTCCCCGTACCTCGCCCGCGCCGCCGTCGCCGCGGAGGACGAGGCCTTTTGCACCCATGGCGGCTTCGACCGCGCCGCCATCGAGCGCGCCTGGGACTCCTATGTCGACGCCAGCGAGGATGAGAAAGCCACCCTGCGCGGCGGCTCCACTATTTCACAACAGACCGCCAAGAACGTGTTCCTGTGGCCGGGCCGCACCTGGGTGCGCAAAGCTTTGGAAGCCGGCATCACGGTCTATATGGAAGCTTTGTGGACCAAGAAGCGCATCCTGGAGGTCTACCTGAACGTCGTGGAGTGGGGCCCCGGGGTCTACGGCGCCGAAGCCGCCGCGCGTTACCATTTCCACAAGAGCGCCGCCGCGCTGGACGCCCATGAGGCGGCGTTGCTGGCGAGCGTCCTGCCTAGCCCCTTAAAATGGTCGGCCTCCAAGCCAGGGCCATATGTGCAGAGACGCAGCGAGGTCATCGCCGGCCGCGCCGCCAAGCTTGGCGCATACGCGAATTGTTTTTGAGCGCGGGTTCCTCCACACTTCGCGCGCGGTAGATTGGAATTACAGCATGGTTTTCTTCATCGATGGCGGCGCGCAGGCTCAGGTGCGCAACCATCTCGATTTCGCGCTGGTCAATTTGCCGGCCTTTGACGCCCATACCGGCATGGGGCGCAATGTCATGCAACTCGACATGCGCCTGGCCGAACTCACCACCTTCTTCACGGTATTCTCCTTCAACGCCGCCGTCGTGGACATGACGTTCGCGCCGTCCGTGGACGCGGCCTTGGCCGCGGGCACCAAGGATTTTTGCCTGATCCAGAACTGCGGTCATATGTTCTATGGCTACGACCAGCTGTCTTTCGATATGAAGGCCGCCATGGAGGAATGTGAGTTCCTCATGGGCCACATCATGGACCGCGGCGGATATTTCTACATGCACGACCAGTGCATGCTGGTGAATCGCAGGGCCTGGGAAAAACTGGGCAAGCCGAAATTCGGCGGCGTGGAGCGGGGGAAGAAAACGCTGCCCATGCCCTACCGCAGCATCGAGAACGTGCACGACAACTATACGCCGCTCTACCTGCAGCCCACCGGCCGGGATTTTACCTTCGACGCGACCTTCGGTTACGGCTGGAACGCCATCGCCGCCGGGATCGCGGGCGGCCACCAAATCCTGAATTGGCCGAAGGCGGTGCGTAAATGGAAACGCCACTGCTACGCCTATTACGGCGACCCCAATGAATGGATCGCGGCGCTGGCCGATGTGACGCGGGCGGAGAAAAGCCAGGACGAACAGCTCAACCTCACCGTCGATTTCCTGCGCAACACGCCGGACAAAGTAGGCGCGCCGCACAAAGTGTTCGTGTTCAACAGCGAGACCGACGTCGATCTGCCCAAACTCAGATACCGGGACGGCATTGACCGCGCCTTTGTGCTGGCCTCGGGCTTCAAGGCCAACCGCCTGCTGGAAACCTTCGGCTTCGGCCCGCACACCCAGGTCATCACCTATGACTACAGCGCGCCGGCCTTGGCGCTACGCAAGATGATGATCGAGGAATGGGATGGCCGTGACTTTGGCGCTTTCTTCCTGGCGGCGCGGTCGCGCATCGACGCCATGTTCGGGGGCGCGGCGGTCTACCTGCCGGCGCCGCTGCTCAAGGACGCGGCCGCCCTCGACCGGGAATTCCGCCGCGAGATGGGTGAGGTATTCTCCTCCACCGAGCAATGGCTGGCCCACTGGCTGCGCTTCCGCACCTTGACGCATCACTATGTCGAGGTGGATGTGCTGCAGGACCAGGCCGGCGTGAAAGCGATGCTGGAAACGCACGCCGTGGGCAACTGCGCGCTGTGGCTGTCGGATATGTTCAACTCGCCCAATGGCGTGGGCAAATTCGCCTGGGACCGCCGCAAGGCGGCCTACGACGTCGTGGTAAGCGGCCTCGCCGCCGCCACCGACAGCTATGTGATTCTCGGCAACGAGCCGCGCTATTGGATCAAAGCCTAACCGAGCACAATCGCCGAAGCCCGGTTCTCCAGGATTCGCATGATGGAAAGCGCCGCCATATGCGACGTTTTAGGGTTGTCCGGCGACGGGTTCGCCTTGATCTCGGTGACCATGGAGCCGAAGACCCCTTCCGCCTGAATGCGGTGCACGTTCTGGGTCACCGCCGGGTCGGCCACCAGCTCGATCTCGGTTTTTTCAAACCCGACACCCGCCAACGCTGTCGTCGCGGCGATATTGGCGTTCTTGGGAAACATCAACGCCGCTTCGCGCGCGTTGCCGCGGTAAATCACCGTGGCGGTGGTGATGGCGTCGAGATCGTGCTTGTCTTCCGCCGGCGTGCCTTTCCAGGCCTTCGGCGGCTTGGCTGACCGCAAGGAAACGCGCGTGAGGCCGGCGAGCTTTGCCGCCGACAACGCATCGATGCCAGGCAATGCCCCCGGCGGCAAAAGCAGTTTGGCGGTGGAGCGCTCAGCCGCCGCCTTGACCTTGGCCCAGCGCGCTTCGTCCGCGAGGCTGCCGATGGACACCACCAGCAAATCCAGGCCGAGATCCAGTGTCGGCACGGCGTAGGATTCAACCGCGCTATGGCTGGCGCATTCCACGACGAACTCCGGCTTCAGGGCCAGGAGCTGTTGATAATCGTACATCAGGGGATGCGCGCCGACGGAGACCTTGTCGTTCTCCGGCAAGCCAATGGCGCCGACGATCTGGAAGCGGTCCTTGCGTTCGGCGCAGAACGCCGTGACCAATTTGGCAATGGCGCCATTGCCGATCAGCGCAATCTTCATCTTAGAAATGTCCTTGGAGATCTAGGTGAGCGAGGTGACGGCGCGGGCCGCCAGAACCCCGATCAGATGCGCGCGGTAAGCCGCGGTGGCGTGCATGTCCTCGTTGAGGCCATCGGCATCGACCGCGATGCCGGTCAAAGCCGCCACGCTGAAATCTTTTGTCAGCACTTCTTCCATCGCGGGAATGCGGAACACGCCGGGACCCGCGCCGATCACGGCCACCCGGATGCCGTCACCGGTTTCGGCGACGAAGACACCGGCAATGGCATAGCGCGATGCGGGATTGCGGAACTTGGCGAAGGCCGAGCGCCGGGGTTTGGGGAATACAACCTTCACCACCAGTTCGCCGGGGGCGAGTGCGGTCTCGAACATGCCGGTAAAAAAGTCCTCCGCCGGCAGTGTGCGGGTGTTGGTGTGAACCACCGCATTCAGGGCCACCAGCGCGGCGGGATAGTCGGCGGCGGGATCGTTGTTGGCGATGGAGCCGCCCAGGGTGCCGCAGTTGCGCACCTGGAGATCACCGATCTGGCCCGCGAGGCTGGCGAGCCCCGGAATCGCCGCACGCACATCCGGCGACATGGCCACATCGGCATGGCAGGTCATGGCGCCAATGGTGACGGTATCCGCCGTCACGGTAATGCCGCGCAATTCCGGAATCGCGCCCAGGTCGATCATGACCGAGGCCTGGCGCAGGCGTTGTTTCAAAGTGGGGATCAGCGTCTGGCCGCCGGCGAGAAACACCGTCTCGTCGCCGGAGAGCGCCACCGCATCCTTCACTGAAGCCGGACGCTGATAATCGAATGCGTACATGTTACGCCTTCATGCCCGCGGCGCCGGCCGCGATGGCGCGCACAATGTTCTGGTAGCCGGTGCAGCGGCACATATTGCCGTCCAGGCCTTCGCGGATGTCGTGTTCCGAAAGCGCGCCCTCGTGCTGTTGCACCAGGGCGACGGCGGTCATGACCATCCCGGGCGTGCAGAAGCCGCACTGCAGGCCGTGATGCTCGCGGAAGGCGGCCTGCATGGGATGGAGCGTCTCTCCCGCCGCAAGTCCTTCGATGGTGGTGACGGTCTTGCCGTCGGCCTGGGCCGCGAGCACGGTGCAGGATTTGACCGCGCGGCCGTCAAGATGAACCGTGCAGGCGCCGCACTGGCTGGTGTCGCAGCCCACATGGGTGCCGGTGAGGCGCAGATTTTCGCGCAGGAATTCCACCAGCAGCGTGCGCGGGTCGAGGTCGGCGGCGTGGGCCTGGCCATTAACGGTGATGGAGACTTTAGTCATGCCCTCTTTACTCTTTGGGGTCTGAAGCGATTTTGGTGAAGGCCACGAAGAATTCATCGGCCAGCTTGCGCGCGGTGCCTTCAATCAGCCGCGCACCGATCTGGGCGAGCTTACCGCCCACGGCCGCGTCCACATCATACTGCAAAGTCGTGCCGCCGGGAGCATCCGTGAGGCGCACCTTGGCGCCGCCCTTGGCGAAGCCCGCCACGCCGCCCTTCCCTTCGCCGCGGATGGAATAGCCGTTGGGCGGGTCCAGGTCCGACAGTGTCACCTGGCCTTTGAAGGTGGCCTTCACCGGGCCCACCTTGGCGGTGACCGTGGCCTCGATCTCGGTATCGGACAGGCGGGTCATGGAATCGCAGCCGGGGATCGCCTGTTTCAGGACGTCGATATTGTTCAGCGCCGCCCAGACCTGCTGGCGCGGGACGGGAATGAATTGCTCCCCTTTGATGTCCATCTGTGGGTCCTTAAGCGTGGGCGCTAGAAGTGCGCCTCGCCGCTTCAAATTTCAAGTCCGCAGGCTACAAGTCCGCTCGTCCTCTGCGGATGGCTTTTTTGCCGAATTTGGCGCGCACCGCATCAATCGCTTTTTCGACCTCCGCATGGTGCTGCTCGCTGTCAGACGAAGACGCGAATAAATCCGCGGGCGGCGCATCCGCATCGCTCAGATTGTCCGCGCCGACGCCGATCAAACGGAACTTGGTGCCGTCGGCTTCCTTCATCAACAGGCCTTCGGCCGCGCGGAACAGGGTTTCGGCGAGTTGTGTGGGCGTGTTCACCCGTTGATGCCGCGTACGCAACTTGAACCGGTTGGTCTTGAGCTTGAGGGTCACGGTGCCGCCGGCGAGGCCCGCCGCCTTCAGACGGTCCGCCACCCGCTCGCACAGGGGCCACAGGCGCCGGCGCAGTTCGGGCGCGGCGCCGATATCCTGTTCGAAGGTGGTCTCGGCGGAAACGCTCTTGGCCTCGCGGTTGTTGCGCACACTGCGGTGATCGACGCCGCGCGCCAGCTGGGCGAGATGCAGGCCGGTGTCTCCGTAGCGCGCCACCATCTCCGCCTCCGGCTTGCGCTGCACGTCGCCCACGGAGAACAGCCCATCCACCTTGAGCCGATCCGCCAGGGATGGTCCCACACCTGGGAGGCGCCCCAGCGGCAGATCGTGCAGCACCTGCACCGCGTCGCCGCGCCCGATGACAAAGAAGCCGCGCGGCTTATCGAAATCAGAAGCGATCTTGGCGAGGAACTTGTTGTAGCTGAGCCCGATGGAAACCGTGATGCGGACTTCGCGCTCGATCTCGCGCGCGATATGGGCCAGCGTCGCGGCCGGCGAGCGCCCGAACAACGTGGCCGTCCCGGAAAGGTCGAGGAAGGCTTCGTCCAGGGACAAGGGCTCGACGATCGGCGTGGCCGCGTCGAATATCTTGCGGATGTCCTGGCTGACGCGCTTGTATTTGGCCATGTCGGGGCGGATCACCACCGCCTGGGGGCACATGGCCAGGGCCTTGAACATGGGCATGGCGGAGCGCGGGCCGAACTTGCGCGCGATATAGCAGGCGGTGGTCACCACGCCGCGGGTGGCGCCGCCGACGATCACCGGCTTGTCCATCAGCTCCGGGTTGTCGCGCTTCTCCACCGCCGCGTAAAAGGCGTCGCAGTCGATATGGGCGATGGAGAGCTGGCCCAGCTCCGGGTGATGGAGCAGCCGGTCCGAGCCGCACATCGTGCAGACCAGCGGATGTTCGGCGCTTTCCCGCAGGCAGTCGCGGCAGAGGGTGGTGATCGGGGCCCCGCTTGGTTTCATAGAGTCGATTTTAAGCGGAATATTTTCCCCGCCAAACGTTGACTTAGCGGCAGCCAGGGTCCAATTCAGACCCCTCATTTCAGCGAAATTCAGAGGGGCACTTTAGTGAGCAATCAGCGCGGCCCCAGCCGGTGGAACCTCCCCGACCGGCCTAAGAGCAAGAACTACGGCTATTTGCTGCGCACCTGGCGGTTTATGCGCCCCTATAAGCGCCAGCTGGCGATTTTCTTCCTGGCCTTGATCGTCAGTTCCTCCGCCACCCTCAGCATGGGCCTGGGCCTCAAGTTCCTCATCGACCGGGGGCTTTCGGCCAGGGATCCGGCGCTGCTCAATGAGGGCTTGGGCATCGTTATCGCCATCGTCATGGTCATCGCCGCCGCTACCTATGTGCGGTTCACCTACATCTCCTGGATCGGCGAGCGGGTGGTGGCGGATATCCGCAAGGCGGTCTTCAGCCAGATCCTGAAACTCAGCCCCGGCTTTTTCGAGACCACCAAGACCGGCGAAATCCTTTCGCGCCTCACCACCGACACGTCGCTGCTGCAGACCGTGGTGGGGTCGTCGCTGTCCATCGCCATCCGCAATTTCTTCGCCCTGATCGGCGGCGTCATCATGCTGCTGGTCACCAACGCCAAGCTCGCCGGTTTCGTCGCTCTGGTGGTGCCGGCGGTGGTGGTGCCGATCGTGCTCTATGGCCGCAAGGTGCGCGCGCTCTCGCGCGAGAGCCAGGACCGGATCGCCGACGTGGGCTCCTACGCCGAGGAACACCTGAACGCCATCCGCACCGTGCAGGCTTATGTGCATGAGGACATCGACCGCGCCGCCTTCAACGCCAATGCCGAAAGCGCCTTCTCCACCGCCATGCGCCGGGTTCTGGCGCGCGCGCTGCTCGGCAGCACGGTGATTCTGCTGGTGTTCGGCGCCATCGCCCTGGTGCTGTGGGCGGGCGGGCGCGACGTGATCGCCGGCGAGATCAGCCCCGGCGAACTGTCGGCCTTTATCTTCTATTCGGTCACGGTCGCCGCCTCGGTCGGCGCCATGAGCGAGGTGATGGGCGATCTGCAACGCACGGCGGGCGCCACCGAACGCCTGGTGGAACTGCTGGAGACTGAGCCCGAGATCAAAGCCCCGGCCCAGCCCAAACCCTTGCCCGTGCCCGCGCGCGGCGCCGTGGAGTTCGACCACGTCACCTTCCACTACCCGTCACGCCCCGATGCCGCGGCGCTGCACGGCCTGAACCTCAATGTCGCACCGGGCGAGCATGTGGCGCTGGTGGGCCCGTCCGGCGCCGGCAAGAGCACGGTGTTCCAGCTGCTGCTGCGTTTCTATGACCCCCAAGCGGGCGCCGTGCGCCTGGACGGCGTCGATCTGCGCGACGCTGACCCCCAGGATGTGCGCGCCCGCATCGGCCTGGTGGCCCAGGACCCGGTGATCTTCGCCGCCGACGCCTTGGAGAATATTCGCTACGGCCGCCCCACCGCGACCGACGCCGAAGTGAAAGCCGCCGCCGAAGCCGCCGCCGCCATGGAGTTCATCCGCAAACTGCCCGACGGCATGAAGAGCTTCCTGGGCGAGCGCGGCGTGCGCCTCTCGGGCGGCCAGAAACAGCGCATCGCCATCGCCCGCGCCATCCTGCGCGATCCCGCGCTGTTGCTTCTGGATGAGGCCACCAGCGCGCTGGACGCCGAAAACGAACGCCTGGTGCAGACCGCGCTGGAACGCCTGATGGTGGGCCGCACGAGCATGGTGATCGCGCATAGGCTGGCGACCGTGGTGAATGCCGACAGGATCGCGGTGATCGATGACGGGCGTTTGGTGGATACCGGCCGGCACGAACAGCTGCTGCTCAGCAATCCCCTGTATGCGCGGGTCGCTGCGCTGCAGTTCAGTGCTGATCCCAGCTCTTCTGCCGGAGCTTAGTGTTGTCCAGCGCCCGCGCCGTGAAGCGCCGGGCGAGGAAGCGGTAAAAGAACCAGTCCTTCAGGGCGAACGGCGTCAGGTGATAGAGCAGCTGCTCCGCCGTGGTCCAACCCACGCCAGTGCGGTCCTTGCGCCGGGTCGAGGGGACGCACCACAGGTCGGGCGCATAGACCGACCGGCCGTGTTTGAACACGCGCTGCATGACCTCGTGGTCTTCCAGCACATATGGCCAGATGTCGGCCGAGAACCCGCCGGCCTTGCGCAATACTTCGGTGCGGAAACTCTGACCGAAGCCGCCGGTATGGGTCTGCCTGGACAGAATGCGTGACACCGTCATGACCTTGGCGCGCTTGCGTTGCGCCGCCTGGCCCTCGTGATCCGCCGGCACATCCATCGCCATCACCGCCACCGCATCCGATGATGCGAACAGTTCGGCGCAGCGCCGCAGGTAATGGGGCGGATAGAATGTGTCGGCGTCGCAGAAGGTGACGAATTCCGTTGTCACCGCCGCGAGGCCGCATTCCAAAGCGTTTATTTTGCCCGGCCGGTCTTCATACAGCTGCACGGTTTCAATGCCGGAATGCGCCGCGGCAATGTCGCGTGCGAGTTTACCCGAACCGTCGGTGGAGGCGTTGTCCACCAGGATCAGACGGAAGTCGCGGAACTCTTGCGCGAACAGGGACTCCAGCGTCGGGCGCAGGTAGCCGGTTTCGTTGTAATACGGAAGAACGACTGACCACGCCGGCATTTCAATCCCAGTCCGAGGAGCCCACGCGCCGCGTCTTCTTGGTGCCGGAGCGTTTCTTCTTGGTGTCCAGGCGTTCGGCTTTTTGGGTCTTGCTGACCCTGGTCTTGACCCTGTGCTTGGGCACGATCGTCGCCTCACGCACCATTTCCATCAGGCGGTCGATGGCGTCCTTGCGATTCATCTCCTGGGTGCGGTGGCGGTTGGCGGTGATCACGATCACGCCCTCGCTGGAGGCTTTCCTGCCGGCGATCTTCAAAAGCCGGATCGCGACCGTATTGGACAGCGAGGGCGAGCGCCGCGCGTCAAAGCGCAACTGCACCGCCGAGGACACCTTGTTGACGTTCTGCCCGCCCGGCCCGCTGGAACGGATAAACGAGAGGTCGATTTCGTTTTCATCGAGGGCGAGATCGGGCGTGACGGGGATGACGGGCATGGGTCGATAACTGCTTGAACTGGAACGCCGGGTGCTTACTTTACAGCCCCATGACCCAGCCAGCTACCGACGTTCCGGAGATGATCCAGCCGGAGATGACCTTCGCCGAACTCGTGGAGAACTTCGCGCTGTTCGACGATTGGGAGGACCGCTACCGCTACCTGATCGACCTGGGGCGCAAGCTGCCGCCGTTGCCGGAGGCCTTCAAGACCGAGGCTAACAAGGTGCGCGGCTGCATGAGCCAGGTGTGGCTGGTCACAGGACACCCCGCCGGTGATGTCTCCCGGTTCGCCTTCGCCGCCGACAGCGACGCGCATATCGTCAAAGGCCTGATCGCGGTGCTGGGCGTGCTGTTCTCGGGCCAGACCCCGGCCGCCATCGCCGGTATCGACCCGGAGGCCGCCTTCAAAACCCTGGGCCTGGACCAGCACCTGTCGCCTACCCGCCGCAACGGCCTGGTGGCGATGGTGCAGCGGATCAAAGCCGCCGCAGGTTAGGCAAACAGCTTCCGGTCGAGTTTTTTGATAAAGCTCCACGGGTCGGCGTCGGGTTTGCCGAACAGGAAGCCCTGCACGTATTCCACGCCGCAATCGCGCACGAATTCCAGGCCTTCCTTGCTATCGACCATTTCGGCGATGGTTTCCACGTCCATGGTCTTGCACAGCGTTGTCAGCGCCTTGAGGAAGGCGCGGCCCTTCGGGGCGGACTGAGCGTTCTTCACCGCGCTGCCGTCCAGTTTCACCACGTCCACTTCGAGCACGCTGAGGTACTGGAAGCTCGCGGCGCCCGCGCCGAAGTCATCGAGGCAGACGTGAAAGCCCTTCTTGCGCAGGGCCTGCACGAAGTTGTTGGCCTGGGTGAGGTCGGCGACGCGCGCGGATTCCGTGATTTCAAACACCAGGAAATTACGCAACCAGGTGTCCGCGTCGAGCATGGCGTGGAGCTGGGTGGAGTACTGGTCGTTGCCCACCGACATGCCGGAGATATTGACGGCGATCGACACCTTGTCCGCGCGATTCTTGCGCAGCCATTCGACGCATTTGCTCGCCATGGCGATGTCGAACTCGGTGATAAGGCCGGTCTCTTCGGCGAAGGTGATGTACTTATAGGGGCTTTCTTCGAAATTGCCGTTGAAGCGCACCAGGGCCTCATAGTGGTGCACGGCGCCGGTGCGGGCGTCGAAGATCGGATGGAACGCGATCTGGAAATCGTTGCCCGCGGTCAGGCTGCGGAAGTTATTCAGGGACTTCACGGCCTCCTTGACGAGGTCGTTCATATTGGCGGCGATGTCCTTGACGTTGAACTTGTCGCCCACCTGCTCCTTGAAGTGATTAATGGTATAGACGAGGCCCTTGGCGAGGTCGCCCTCGTTGACGCCGCTCATATCATCGACTTCGACGGTGGCGGCCTGCACGGCAACGCCCTTGCCGGCGGGGTCGAAGGCCTTGGTGGCCTCGGCGATCTTGGCTTCCAGCAGCGCGACGTCGAGGCCTTTCTCGTGCACCACGCCGAACTTGCCTTCGCCGATTTCGCCCGCGGAATCTCCGCCGACGGAATTGGCGCGCAAGGTCGTGCCGACGGTATTGAGCAGTACTTGGCGCTCGTCTTCCGGCAGGGCTTCGTAGAATTGCTGGAAGCCCGGAACGTTCACCAGGGTCAGTTCCGAGCCGTCCTTCATGCGCTTGACGGCCAGTTCGGAGAACGAATCCCCCGACAGCAGGCCGGTGCTCTTGTCGCGC
This sequence comes from Fidelibacterota bacterium, assembly GCA_947475365.1. Taxonomy (GTDB): domain Bacteria; phylum Pseudomonadota; class Alphaproteobacteria; order Rhodospirillales; family Rhodospirillaceae; genus SHVO01. The sequence continues at coordinate 14,809 of CANJOI010000013.1, forward strand.
GCCACGCCCTTCTCGGCCTCGCCCTTGTCGTCCATATGCGCCTGGGTGCGCAGCGCCAGGAAGAAGTGGTCCTTGAGGTCGGGCAGCATGTAACCGGCGAAGGCGACCGGCGGCGTCAGGCCCTTCTCGCCCTGAAGGCGGATGGTGACGTTGTCGATGCGGCCTTTCTTCGAGGTCATGAACAGGAGCTGTTCCACCAGCACCCGGTCCTTGGGCGAGACCAGATCCATGAAATTGCGCCCGATCACGCCTTCGGCGCCCACGCCCAGCAGGGACTTGGTGGCCCCGGCCGCAAAGGTGATTTTGCGCGTGGGGTCCAGTTCCACCAGGATGTCGGCCCAGCAGAAGGCAAAAGCGACAAAACGGTCGCGGGCAGAGGTATTCATGAGACGCGGAGCTTTCGGTGTCGGTTTTGCGGCGGAAGGGAATACGGCAGGCGCGGCCACCGCGCCGCCCGCTTTGGACCCCGTCCCCCGCGTGATTGGCTGCATTTAACGCTACCCGTTCCCCGCACTCAAGCCTGCATCCGCGTGACCGGTGCCGCGTGGAATTGTTGCGTCATTGTAAAGGGCTAGAACGCCCTGATTGAGCGCTGGCGCGTCAATTCACATATTGGATAATGTCGGCATACCTTCCTCTGCCCGAAATTAAGGACTCCCCATGACCGTTCCGCGCTTTCCCCTTCTCGCCGGTGTTGTGCTGGCGGTGCTTGCGGTCGGGTTGAGCGGCGAGGCCGCCGCCCAGGCGACGCCCGGCGCGCGCGCCGCCGGGCTCAAGCGGCTGACCTTGGTGGTGAATGACATCGATAAGTCCTTGGACTTCTACCAGCGCATCGGCCTGGTCAAAGCGTCGGAGAAAACCGCGACCGGGGCCGATGGCATTTACGGCGGGGCCGAGCTGCCGCTGACCGCCGATTCCACCCACTCGCGCGTAGTGGTGCTCGGCGGCGACGACCAATCTCTGGCGCTGGTGTGGTACGACCGCCCCAGCCTGCCCAGCGCGCGCGGCAATCTGCTGGGCGTCGGCACCGGCGACGTGATTGTCGGCATCGTGGTGCCGGACCTCGAAGGCGCTTATGCGCGGCTCAACCAGATCGGCACCCGCTTTCCCCTGCCGCCCGGCCGCTTCACCGCCGCCGACGGCACCCCCGCCAGCGGGCGTCACCTCTATGCCTATGACCCGGATGGCCGCATGGTTGAAGTGATTCAGCTCGACGCCCGGAAATAGGCGTCCATCCTCTTTGGTTTCTGGCGCACGTTTCCCGTGCGCGTGGCCGCATGGTGGAAGTGATTCAGCTCGACGCCCGGAAATAATCTACTCGCCGGCGACAGTGCCTTCGCGGCGCGGATCGGCGCCGCCGTGCAACGTGCCATCCTTGCCGATAGTGATGATATGCAGGCCGCTGGCGTAATCGCCGACGCGCACATTGTGGCCGCGGTCTTTCAGGCCCGGCTCGGCTTTGGCCAAGCCTTCCTCCAATAACACGCTGTTGCCCATGAACAGCGCGCCCGGCACCGCGGCGGCGTCCGCGGGCGTCATCTGCCAGTCGATCAGCGCCACCAGCGCTTTGGTGACAATTCCGACGATGGCCGCGCCCAGAGGCGAGCCCAGCACCATCTCGGGCTTGCCGCCCGCGTCAAACACGATGGTCGGGCTCATGGAGCTGCGCGGGCGTTTGCCGCCCTCGACCCGGTTGGCCACCGTGCGGTTCTCGGCCACGTCTTCATAGGAGAAATCGGTGAGCTGGTTGTTGAGGATGAAGCCATCCACCATCAACCGCGAGCCGAAGCCGCTTTCCACCGTGGTGGTCATGGCCAGGGCATTGCCGTCCTTGTCGACGATGGAGAAGTGACTGGTGGAGGGCAACTCCGGGCTGTCCGCCGGCACCAGTCGCGCGCCCTTCACCGGCACTTGGCCGGCGGGCGCGGTCGCCATGCGGTGCGCCGGGTCGATCAGGGCCGAGCGCTGCTTGATATACGCTGGATCGATCAGCGCCTGGGTCGGCACTGGGATTCGATCCGGATCGGCGAGGTAGACCGCGCGGTCGGCCAGCGCGAGACGCCCGGCCTCGATCAGCAGATGCTCGGCTTCCGCTGAGCCTGGGCCCATGGCGCGCAGGTCGAAGCGTTCAATGGCGCCCAGGGACTGCAGCACGCCCACGGCGCCGGAGGACGGCGGACCCATGCCGCAGATCTTGTGGCCGCGGTACATGCCGCACAGGGGCGGGCGTTCGACGGCCTTGTAGGCCTTGACGTCGGCCACCGTCATGTCGCTGGGGTTGCGCGTGGCCGAGGTGACCGTGCGTACGATGTCCTCGGCGATCTTGCCGTTATAGAAGGCGTCGGCGCCGCCGGCCGCCACGGTGCGCAGCGTCGTGGCGAATTCCGGACTTTTCAGCAACGTACCCACCGCTAACGGCGATCCGTCGGCCTGGTAATAGAACTTGCGCGCCGTCTCCATGGAATTGAACGTGCTGTCCCCGGCCAGGAGCGCGTTCAGGCGGGGCGAAACCGAAAAGCCGTCCGTGGCCAGCTTGATGGCCGGTTCGAAATCCTTGGTCCAGGGCAACTTGCCGTGGGATTTGTGCGCGAGTTCGAGGACGCGCAAGGTGCCTGGAACACCCACGGACTTGCCGCCGACGATGGCCTGCATGCGGCCCATGGGCTTGCCGTCCTGGGTCAGGAAACGGTTCTCGCGCGCGGCCGCCGGCGCGGTCTCGCGGCCGTCATAGGTATGCAGCGTCTTGGTCTTGGCGTCCCAATAGACGATGAACGAACCGCCGCCGATTCCCGACGACTGCGGCTCGACGATATTCAATACCAGCTGCACGGCGATGGCGGCATCGATGGCGCTGCCTCCCGCTTTGAGGATCGCCGCGCCGGCGTCGGCCGCCAGCGGATTGGCCGCCACCACCATATAAGACTTAGCCGTACCGCCTTTGACCTCGGCGCGGCCCGTGGCCGCCTCGGGCAACGCCTCCGCGCTCCAGGCGGCAACAGGCGCGAAAAACGCGGCGAGGACAGCGGCGCGGAAACAAAACTGCATGGCAACCTCTAAAAGCGAATCAACGCTCGGCTTTGAGCATCAGGCGCGGCACCCGGCCGCCCTTTTGCAAATGCTCCGTCAGGATCTCGTCGACGTCGGCCTTGGTGTCGAAGTGGTACCACACCCCTTCCGGATAGATCACGAGATCGGGGCCGTGCTCGCAGCGGTCAAGGCAGCCTGCCGTATTGATGCGCACATTCTTGAGGCCCAGGGCCTTGGCCTGGTCCTTCATGTAATCACGCAATTCCACCGAGCCCCTGCGCGCACAGGACCCGCGCGGATGATCCGGCGGCCGCGTGTTGGTGCAGACGAAAACGTGGCAATCGAAAAACAACGGAGTATCACCCGCCTTGGACTCAGAAGTCATATTCTTTACTCGCGCCAGTGGTGGCACCACACGTCATGGCCGGGCGCGGATGACTCCCGCACAGGCTCCTTCTCGGCGCAGACGGCGGTGGCATTGGGACAGCGGGTGCGGAATACGCAGCCCGAGGGTGGATTGAGCGGTGACGGCAGATCGCCGGCCAGGATGATGCGCGGCTTGGCGCGCTCCTTGGCGGGATCGGGGATCGGCACCGCCGACATCAGGGCCTGGGTATAAGGGTGGCGCGGCGCCTGGTACAGGGATTCCCGCGTCGCCAGCTCCATGACCTTGCCGAGGTACAACACCAGCACCCGGTCGCTGATATGGCGCACGACCGCCAGATCGTGGCTGATGAACAGCATCGACAAGCCAAAGGTCTTCTGGAGGTCCTTGAGCAAATTGATGACCTGGGCGCGCACCGAAACGTCGAGGGCGCTCACCGGTTCGTCGCAGATCACCAGCTTGGGTTTCAGGATCATGGCGCGCGCGATGCCGATGCGCTGGCACTGGCCGCCGGAGAATTCGTGGGGATAGCGGTTGACCATGCCCGGCAGCAGGCCGACCTGTTCCATCAATTCGCCCACCCGGCGCGCGATTTCGGCGCGGGACAGTTCCGGGTGATAGTTGCGCAAGGGCTCGGCGATGATGTCGCCCGCGGTCATGCGCGGGTCGAGGCTGGCCAGCGGGTCCTGGAACACGATCTGCATGTTCTCGCGCGCCGCCTTCACCGCCGCCGCATCGAGACTGGTCATCTCCCGTCCGAGCCAGGTGACCGCGCCGGAGGTCACCGGCAGAAGCTGCAGCACCGCGCGCCCCAGTGTGGTCTTGCCGCAGCCCGACTCCCCGACGATGCCGAGGGTTTCGCCGGGTGCGAGGTCGAAGGACACGCCATCCACCGCACGCAGGGACTGGTACTTGGCGACGATCACCCGGCCGGTGCGCACGGGGAAATGAACTTTAAGGTCACGGATGCTGAGCAAAGGCGCGGTCATGACGCCGCCCGCACAGGCTGGATATCATCACGCACACAGGCTTTGAGGCCCCCGCCCGCAGCGGGACGCAGTGGCGGGCGCGCGGCGCAGGCCGCGATCCTGTAGGTACAGCGCGGCGCGAAGGCGCAGCCGGGCGGCAGGCGCTGGAGATTGGGCGGCTGGCCTGGGATGGTCTTGAGAGACTTGCCGAGCACATCGTCCAGGCGCGGCGTACAGGCAAGCAGGCCTTGCGTATAGGGGTGTTGAGGGGCGGTGAAAATCTGATTCACGTCGCCCAACTCGACAATGCGCCCCGCATACATCACCGCCACCCGGTCGGCGATCCCGGCGACCACACCCAGGTCATGGGTGATCATGATCACCGAGGTGTGCTCTTTTTCTTTCACTTCGCGAATCAGGTCGAGGATCAGGGCCTGCACCGTGACGTCCAGCGCCGTGGTCGGCTCGTCGGCGATCAACAGCGCGGGACTGCACAACAGGCTCATGGCGATCATAACGCGCTGGCGGAGACCGCCGGACAGCTCGTGCGGATACATCTCGGCGCGGCGCGCGGGCTCGGGGATCTGGACGCGCTTCAGCATGGCGATCACGGCGTCGCGCGCCGTGGCGGCGTCCATTCCGCGATGGCGCACGAGCACTTCGGTCAGCTGGCGGCCGACCCTCATATGCGGCGTGAGCGACGTCATGTGATCCTGGAACACCATCGACGCCTTGTTGCCGCGGATGGTGTTGAGCGTCTTCTCGCCGGCGGTCAGCAGATTGACGCCGTCGAACAGAACTTCGCCCGAGGCTTTGCCGTTGTCGGCCAAGAGGCCCATGGCCGCCATGAAGGTCTGGCTCTTGCCCGAACCGGACTCGCCGACGATCCCCAGGCATTCGCCTTTCTCAAGAGTAAAGGACAGATCGCTGACCGCCTCGACCGCGCCGTCGGGCGTCTCAAAGCGCACATTCAGATTGCGGACATCGAGAAGGGCCATCAGCGGTCCTTCGGATCGAGCGCGTCGCGCAGGCCGTCGCCCAGGAAGTTCAGGCAGAACAGGGTCGCGGTCATGAACACCGCCGGCACGATCAAGGTGCGCGGCGTGATTTCAAGTTCCGCCGCCCCTTCGTTGATCAGCACGCCCCAGCTGGTCATAGGCTCCTGCACGCCCAGGCCCAGGAAGCTCAGGAAGCTTTCCAGCAGGATCACTTGGGGAATGGTGAGCGTGACATAGACGATCACAACACCCAGCACGTTCGGCACCACATGCCGCAGGAGGATGCCCGCCGTGCTGCCGCCGGAGGCGCGCGCGGCCTCCATGAACTCGCGGTGCTTCAGGGTCAGCGTCTGCCCGCGCACGATGCGCGCCATGGTCAGCCACTCCACGGAGCCGATGGCCAGGAACATCAGGATGAAATTCCGGCCGAACAGCACCATGAGGATGATGACGAAAAAGGTCAGGGGCACCGAGTACATGAGATCGACGAAACGCATCAATACCTGATCGACCTTACCGCCGAGATAGCCGGCGATGGCGCCCACGGTGACGCCGATGAGCAGCGCCACCGAGGTCGCGAGCAATCCCACCGTCAGCGACACGCGGCCCCCGAACAAGGTGCGGGCGAGGAGATCGCGGCCGACGGAATCGGTGCCCAGGTAGTGCTTCAACGCCCAGCTGGGCGGCACGGCTTCCACATGATCCCAATCGATCTGGTCGTAGGACCAGGCTAGGGCATAGGGACCGAACACCGAAACCAAGGCGATCAGCCCCAGGACCACAAGGCTCGCCACTGCCGCCTTATTGCGCATAAGGCGGCGCCAGGCGTCCTGCCACAGGCTGCGGCCTTCGACCGCGTCAGAAATGGCTTGGTCAGGCACGGCCATGTTGATCTCACTCATAGCGCACCTTGGGATCCAGGACGCCGTAGAGCAGATCGACCACCAGGTTCATCATGATCATGATGGCGGCGGAGAGAATGGTGACGCCCATCACCAGCGTGTAGTCGCGGTTGAGCGCGCCCTGCACGAAATAGCGGCCGATGCCGGGGATCTGGAAAATCGTTTCCACCACCATCGACCCGGTGAGAATAAAAGCCGTAGCGGGCCCCAGGAAGGTCACAACCGGCGTCAGGGCGCTCTTGAGGGCGTGATGGATCACCACCGCCCGGAACGGCAGACCCTTGGCCTTGGCGGTGCGCACATAGTTCGCGCGCATGACCTCGATCATGGACCCGCGCGTGATGCGGGCGAGGTAGGCGACGAAGGGCAACGCCAGGGTGATCACCGGCAGGATGCGGTTGGCGAAGGCGCCGTTGTTCCAGCCGCCCGCCGGCAGATGCCAGCCCGTGTCCTTGAGCCAGACGCCGAAGATCAGGATCAAGAGCTGCCCCATGACGAAATTCGGGATCACGATCCCAGTCATGGCCAGCCCGGACACCGCGTAGTCGCGCGGGCTGTTTTGCGCCAATGCCGCCGCGATGCCCATGGGCACGCCGATGACAATGGCCAGCAGGATGGCGGCTAAGCCGTTCTGGAAGCTGACCGGGAACCCTTGCGCGATCAGTTCGGTGACCGTGAAGTCCTTATATTTAAAGGACGGGCCGAAATCCCAATGCAGCAGGTTCCACAGATACGTGAGGTACTGCTGCCACAGCGGATCATCGAGGTGATAGCGCGCGCGCAGGTTCGCAAGGATTTCCGGCGGAATCGGCGCCGCGGAATCGAACGGCCCGCCGGGCGTGAGCCGCATCAGGAAAAAACAGACGGTGATGATCGCCCAGAGCGTAGGGATGCCGATCAGGATACGCCGGGCGAGATATGACCACATGCGGTTGGGAGCTTAGGTCAGCGCGCGCGGCCGCGCCAAGGCTTATCGCAGGAGATAGCGCAGAGGGTGGATACCCAGCGCATTGGGTTGCCAGCCTTCCACCGCCACGGGGCGCACCGGGGTGAAGAACACCACCGGCAGGATGATCTGGTCCTCGATCAGCACGCTCTCGGCCTGCGCCAGTGTCTGCGGGCGGATCACCTGATCGGTCTCCGACAACGCCGCCTGCAGGCGCTTGTTGAATTCCGGCTCGGCGTAACCGGCCATGTTCCACGGACCGGCCTGAAGGCTCAACGGCGTCATGAAGCCGGCCGCATCTTCGGCGCGCGACGGCCAGGTAGCCAAGGCGAGATCGAAGTCGCCGCGCCGGAGCGCGTCCGCAAACTCCGCCGGGGCGTCTTCCTGCAACTGGACATTGATGCCGATGCGCGGCCACCCGGCCGTGATGGCTTTGGCGAAGGCGGCCGTCGCGGCGCCCTTGGGATAGCGGAACTGCAGAGTCGTCGGATTGGCGCGGCTGACCTGGGATTCCTCCAGCAACACCTCGGCCACGGCCGAGCGCATATTTCCGGTCAGCGGCGCATAGGCCGCGCGGTGGAACGCCACGGCGCCGGCCAGCTGCGGCGGCACCATGGTGTAGGCGGGCGCGGCGTTTTCAAGCCGCGACGACCGCACGAAAGCCTCGCGGTCGATGGTCATGGCCAGCGCGTGGCGGTTCTCGCGCCGGTTCAGGATCGGCTTGCGGGCGTTCACCGCCACGAACAACAGATCGGTGCCCGCTTCGGCCTTGAGTCCGCGCGCCCGCGGCGGCGGCGGCATGAAGGAAAAGCCCCAGGTAAGCTGCGCGGTGCGGGCGCGCACCATTTCAACGGCCTCGTCGGATGAGGACGCCGCCACGAAGGTGACGCCGGGAACCGCCACCTCATTGGCCGCGAAGAACCGCGGGTTCTTCGCCAACGCCAGGCCGTGTTCGGTGGGAGCGGCCATGAACGGGCCGTTGCTAGCGGGATTATCGCGGGTGAAGGCGCGCTCGCCGCGCCGGTGCGGCAGCGGCATGGATACCGGCAGCGCGAGCGTCGCCAGGAACGCGGCGAACGGATGCTTCAGCGTGATGCGCACCGTGCGGGAATCCGGCGCCGCCACGCCGAAAGAGGCGCGCGTCCCGGCGAGCGCTTCCTCGGCGCCCTGGATCGGCAGCAGCGCGCTCGCGAAGGGAACCGCCGGCGACAGCGCGTGGCGGAAGCCGGCGACGAAGTCCTCGGCATCGACCGCCGCGCCGTCCGACCATTGCATGCCCCGGCGCAGGGTAAAGGTATAAGTGAGCTGGTCGCTGCTGATGTCCCAGCGTTCGGCGGCGCCCGGGATCAATTTGCCCAGGGCGTCGCGCGTCACCAGCCCCATGAACATTTCAGACGCCGCGGCCAGATCCACGTCGCGTACCGCCAACTGCGGATCGAGTTCCCGCGGCAGTTCGGGAACGGCGATGACCAGCGCCTCCGCCGCCAGGCTTGGCGGCGCGGGCCCGCATACGGCGGCCAGCATGACCGCCGCGAAAAACGCCCCCCGTGCCTTGATGGCCGTCAGACGGACGGCTCCGAAATGACGGTGTTGGCGAGCACGCCGATGCGCTCGATCTCCACCTCGATCTTGTCGCCGGGTTTGAGCCACAAGGGCGGCTTGCGCCCCGCGCCCACACCCGCCGGGGTTCCGGTGGCGATGACGTCGCCCGGTTCGAGATGCGTGAAGATCGAGAGATAAGAGATGATCTCGGCCACGGAGAGCATCATCGACGCCGTTGAGTCCTGCTGCACGACCTCGCCGTTGAGGCGAGTCACCAGCTTCAAATTCTGCGGGTCGGGCACTTCCGCCGCCGGCACCAGCCAGGGGCCGCAGGCGCCCGACGAGTCGAAGTTCTTGCCGGCCGTGAAGGAATGCTTCTGATAGTCGCGCACACTGCCGTCCAGAAAGCAGGTGTAGCCCGCCACATGCGAGAGCGCCCGGTCGGGCGTGATGCGCCGGCCGCCGCGGCCGATCACCACACCCAGCTCGCCTTCAAAATCATACTGGCTGGACGCGGACGGGCAGACGATGGACTGACGGTGCCCGACCAGAGACTGCGTGGTGCGCATGAAGGTGTTGGGATTTTCAGGCGGCAGGTTGCCCAGCTCCGCCACGTGGTCGCGGTAATTGCGCCCGATGCACAGCACGCGGCTCGCGTCGGGGATGACCTGCAGCAACACAACGTGATCGAGCGCGACCGTGGGTTTGCGTTTCGCCGCCACGGCCTGAAGATTGCCGAGCGGACCGGACGCCAGCACCGCGCGGAGCGAAGGGCCCGCATCCGAAAGATCGACGATGTCGTTGCCGATGACCGCGCCGAAGCTGGGGCCTTGGGTATATTCGTAACTGACGAACTTCATGTTTCCATCTCAACCGTGAATCGACACCCCGGGTATCCGGTGTAAGTGAGGATGCCTCTCCGGTCTAGGGTCGGTTTCTGAAACCGGCCCTAGCTTAATGTTGTTCGCATTTGCGGACGAAAATGCGTCAGTGCGGCATCATCACCGTATCGATGACGTGGATGAATCCATTGTCGGCCACGAGGTCGGACTTGATCATCTTGGCGTCGTCCACAAGGATGCCCTTGGTGGCGTCGATCAAAAGGGTGCCGCCCTCGGCGGTGGCCGCTTCGAGCCGCTTGCCCATGAAGTCGCGCGAGGTTACGCGGCCCATCACCAGATGAAAGGTGATCAGGTGCTGCAGCTTTTCCTTGTTCTCGGGCCTCAGCAGACTTTCCATGGTGGCCTTCGGCAACTTGGCGAAGGCGTCATCGGTGGGCGCGAACAGTGTGATGGGGCCCTTGCCCTGAAACAGCGGCGTGAGGCCCGCCGCCTTGACGGCCGCCAGCAGGATGGTGAAGGTGCCGGCGTCGGTCGCGGTTTCCAGGATGTCCTTGGCCCGGCTCGTCCCCGGCAGCACCAGCAGGGCGGCGAGCACGACGGCCGCGACTCTCAGAGCGAATTTACGGTACATAGCTTCTCCACATGACCCAGCGCGAAATGTATTCCGAGATCGGCGCCTTGCTCGGCGCCATCGCCCAGGCCTTTAGCATAACCGAAGCTGAGGCCATCGCCGCGGCGGAGCAGAATCGCCTGAGCATGGAATTCGGCCGCGACGCCAATGGCCATCCTTTCGTGACCGCGACCCTGGACGGGAAAAGCGCCCGCCTCTACCAGGGCGCCATCAAACACGCACCAAAGGCCGATCAGGGCCCATAGCGCGCCCATAGATATGTGTATATACACATATCTATGGCACGCGCCCCCACTGATGCACAGTCCGGTGTCGTTATCAGCCCCGCCGCGGTGGCGGAGGTGTGCTTTTGCCTCAACCTGCGGCGCGCCACCCGCGCGGTCAGCCGGATCTATGACCAGGCGCTCGATTCCACTGGGTTAAAAGCTAACCAATTCAATGTTTTGATTGTCATTTCCAGCCTGGCCCCGGCGACCGTGCCAGCGGTGGCGCAAGCGCTGGCCATGGAACGCACCACGCTGCTGCGGAACCTGGGGCCGTTAAAGGCGGCGGGCTATGTGGCGACCACCGCGGGCAGCGGACGGCGGCCGGACCACATTGAACTCACCGTGACCGGCCTGGCCGCGCTCACCAGCGCAATCAAAGCCTGGCAGGTGGCGCAAAGACAGATCACTGAGCAACTCGGCGGCAGCTATTCCGCTCAATTGCTCCAGGGACTTGGCCGTCTCGCCGGCCCGCTCGCGCTCAACATAGATATGTAATTACATACCTACCTTTGCTTGCGGCAAGTTTTCCCACTTAACCTTTATTAAACCGCTCCCCGGCAGAGTGGCAGGATCACACGAACCGGCCGCGAGAATCGCGCGCCCGGACACGTCACGGAGCCTGGTTTGAGAACGGTCAGCAAAACCTTCAAGGACGGCGATTTCATCTACCGTCAGGGCGAGGACAGCCGCTGGGCGTTCGAGGTCCTGGACGGTTCCGTCGAACTGGTGAAGGACGGCGCCGAAGGCGCTGCGGTGATCGCGCGCTTACGCGCGGGCGAACTGTTCGGCGAAATGGGCGTGCTCGACAACGCGCCCCGCTCCACCTCGGCCCGCGCCCGCGGCACCGTGACCGTCAAAGCGATTCCCCGCGACGAGTTCCTCCGCCAGATGGAGGCCGATCCCGATACCGCCCTGAAGGTCATGACGCGGCTGGCCAAGCGCATGCGCGGGCCGGACGATGACGGCCAACGCGCGGCCGCCTACAAATCCGCCGCCGCCAACCTGCCGGTGCCTGTGCCGCAGGAGGCGTCGATTCTCACGCCCGTGCCGGTCCGCATCGGCCGTCCGCTGCCGGTCAACCTGATCGGCGAGCGCAAGCCGAATTTCATCGAGAAGATCTTCGACGCCGTGGTCAAGGATCCGCGCAAGCCCACGAAGAAGGTCAAGAACCCGCCGCCCGCCGATATCCTGGTGATGGTCGCCAAGTTCCGCGACGACTTCGAGGACAACCAGCACAAAATGGTGATGCAGGCGCTCGACGGCATTCCCGGCGTGCGCGCCACCAGCGTCGACCGCGACCTTTCGCGTTTCGTGCCCGGCCTCGCCGATCCCGCCGCCGCCGCCAACGACGACATCACCCGGCGCGCCGCGCGCGAAGCCCGCGCCTGGATGGGCACCGCCAACGCCGACCTTCTGGTGTGGGGCAATATCGATCCCACCGGGCGCAACATCGAGCTGCGCTTCATCGCCACCGCCTCCAGCCCCGGCGAACGCCCCGGCCGCTTCACGCCGCTCAACGTGCTGACGGTGCCGGTGGATTTCTACGCCGACTGGATTCCCCTGATTCGCGCGGTGGTGCTGGCCGCCACTGACCCCCGCACCTTCACGCAAGGGCGCATCC
>CANJOI010000014.1 GCA_947475365.1 Fidelibacterota bacterium
AGGAGCCGGGGGCCAAATGCACGCATCGATCATCGAAATGCCGGATGCCGGCGCCAGCGGAAAACTGGAAGGCATGTTCAAGCTGCGCCATGAAGTGTTCAAGGAACGCCTCGACTGGGAAGTCGGATCGGCGAGCGGCAAAGAGCGCGACATGTTCGACGACCTCGATCCGGTCTACATCGTTTGCGAACACGAAGGCGATGTGCTGGGTTCGTGGCGCCTCTTGCCCACGGTCGGGCCTTACATGCTCAAGAACGTGTTCCCCGAGCTGCTCTACGGCCAGGCCGCGCCGGAAGCGCCCGACGTGTGGGAGATCAGCCGGTTCGCGGTCTCCAAGCGCGTGGTCGGCAATGAATCGCTCGGCACCATCAAGACCGTCACCAACCTTCTGCTGGAGCAGTTGTTCACCTTCGCCGCGCGCAGGAATATATCGCGCATTGTCGCGGTCGCCGACGTGCGCTTCGAACGCATCCTGGGCCGCGCCGGCCTTTTGACCCAACGCTTCGGGCCGCCACTGCAGATCGGCGTGACCCGCGCGATTTCCGGCTATGCCGACGTGTCGGATCTCAACATCCGCCGCATGCAGCTCGCGGCCCGCGAAAAGGCCCAGAGCGCCCCGGCGCGACTCCTGGATTTGGCCGCCGCGGCATAGGCGGCAATGGCGGCTTGCGGTTGACTCACGCCGGGAGGCGTCACGAGTGGCTGTCTGTTGCGGGCGCAAGGTCCGTGGCGGCGGCGTGAGGAATGGTTTTTTGAATGTCTATGAGCAGTGATGAGACGGAAGCCCGCCGGCCGGGCGCACCGGGGAAGCCGCCGTTGAGGGGCCCGAAGGGGCACCCGATCCTGGGCGTGATACCCGAGTTGCGCGCCGACACCTTGGGCTTTCTGAGCAGCGTTGCGAGAACCTACGGCGATTTTGTTCCACTGAAGGTGTTTATGAGTACGGCTTATCTTCTCAATCACCCGAAGCATATCGAACACGTGCTTCAGACCAATTACCGCAACTATCGCAAGACCAAGATGATGGACAAGTTCAAGCCCATCCTGGGCGAGGGACTGTTCATCAGCGAGGACGAGCTGTGGACGCGCCAGAGGAAACTGGTGCAACCGTCGTTCCACCGCCAGCGCATCGCGGCGATGGCCGGCACCATGATCGACGTCATCAAAACCCACATCGCCACCTGGGACCGGTTCGCCGCCAGCGGCGAGGAGTTCAACCTGTCCCTGGACATGTCGTACGTCGCGCTCGAAGTCGCGCTGCGCACCATGTTCGGCAACAGCCTGCCGCGCGAGGAAGCCAACGCCATCTCCGAGGCGCTGCATGTCGCCAACGAGATCACCGCCAAGCGCATCTGGGAAATGACGCGCATCAGCGAATACCTGCCGACGCGCGAGAACCGCGCCTACAAGGAGGCCGCGGGCACCCTCGACCGCATCGTCAACCGCATCATCCGCGACCGCCGCGCCAGCGGCGCCTCCCAGGACGACCTCCTGGGCGTGCTGATCGACGCCCGCGACTCCGACACCGACGAAGGCATGAGCGACAAGCAGTTGCGCGATGAGGTGCTGACACTGCTGCTGTCGGGCCATGAGACCACGGCGGTCATGCTCGGCTGGGCCTTCCTGATGCTGAGCCAGCGGCCGGAGATTCTGGAACGCATGCGCGACGAGGCCGACCTCGCGCTCGCCGGGCGCGATCCGGTGGGCGAAGACATCCGCAGCCTGGATTACACCAAGCGTGTCGTGCAGGAAGTCGCGCGCCTCAAGCCGCCGATCTGGTGGGTGGCGCGCACCGCCATCAGCGACGACACCATCTGCGGCGAGAGCATCAAGGCCGGCACCACGGTGCTGATCTCGCAGTTCCTGGTCCATCGCAACCCGAGCGTCTGGGAAGACCCCGAACGCTTCGATCCCGACCGGTTCGAGGCCGAGCGCGTGGTCAACCGCTCAAAGTTCGCCTACCTGCCGTTCGGGGCGGGACCGCGGGTGTGCGTGGCCTCGGCCTTCGCGACCATGGAAATGCAATTCCTGCTGGCGATGATGCTGCGGCGCTTTGACGTGCAGATCACGTCCGCGCTCGATCCGGAGATGTCGAACCTGATCACGCTCAGGCCCAAGTACGACATCATGGCGAAGGTGACGCCCAGACGCCGCCACTAAGCGGCGTCAAACACACAGGGGCGGCGCCGCTAGAGCAAGCGGTTCAGCGGGCGGAGTGGATCAGCCCCGCGCTCATGGCTTTGGCGGCGGCGTGGGTCTTGTTGTGGACGCCGAACTTGCCCATGACGTTCTGCAGGTGGAAGTTCACCGTGCGCTCGGAGATGTTGAGGATCGAGCCGATTTCCCACGCGGTCTTGCCGATGGCGGTCCACTGCAGGATCTCAATCTCGCGCTCGGTGAGCGGGATCGGCTTTGGGATATGCTCGACGCGGGTGCGCGCGCGCTGCACGGCGTCGTGGAAATAGAACGACAGCATATGCACATCGTATTGTAACTCATCGGCCGTGCTCTTGAAGCTCTTGGCGCCGGCATCCGAGTAGAGCGACATAATGCCGATTTCTCCGCCCGGCCCGTGGACCGGTACGGTCATGCCGTGCCGGATGCCGAAGTCGAGCGCTTCGGTGAAGATGCGGGCTTCGCGCGGGCTGCGGGTGTTGGCGCGGTAGTTCTCGTCCCAGCGGATCGGCAGGCGGCTTGAGATACAGTCCTTGATCATGAGGTCTTCCTCGCCGAGGTCCTCCTCGATGTAGTGATCGACCCAGGCCGGCCGCACGTTGGATAGGAAGATGATGTCCGACGGAGCGCGTTTCACCTCCGCCGGCTCCATCTTGAAGCCGAGGTAGGTGAAGGCGTTGAAGCCGAGATTGGAGAAGGTCTGGTCGAACTTGCGCTTGAGCGCCTGTTCGGTGGTCAGCGTCTCCAGATCCGACAAGATCGTGGCGAGATCGGCCCGCATTCGATTCCCCGTCCACCCGCGGCATTGAGCGTTTCAGCTCAGGATGACGCGCGCCCCCGCACCATTTAAACCAATGGTGCCGCCATTTGTTTTGGCTCCGAACGACAATACGGGAGATGAACTTCGGGAATCAACGACTCTCATCCCCAGGTTCACACAACTAACACGTTAGTTTGTTGCAAATTTTATTAGCTTTTACTCTCTACTGACTCACCTGAAGTTGGTGAAGAATTCCTAAAAAGCTCAGCCCGATGTCGTTCAGAGAATTGATGTTTTCCAGGTTTTACAAAGGGCTGTAGGGTACCGCCCGCGCCGATGGGGTGTTGGCGCCAAAGCCGAAAATCGGCCCAGAAATTTGGGGATAGTGGTATGGGTTATAACGCTTTTTCCCGGGTGCCGGCGGCGCTCGCCCTGGCCGTGGTGCTTGAGGCAACCTGTGGTTTGGGGACGGCCCGTGGCGCAAGCCCCGAGATCGTCGGGAAAGTCGACGAAATCGTGGTCACGGCGCGCAAGCGAGCCGAGAGCCTCGCGTCGGTTCCGGCTTCCATCAGCGTCCTCACCGCCGACGACCTGGAGTCGCTGCAGATCAAGGCCAGCCCTGAAATCGCCGCGCAGGTGCCGGGGCTCATGTGGGAATCGATCCTGGGCTACGCCACGCCCAACATCTTCCTGCGCGGCATCGGCAACGCCACCTTTAATGCCAACCAAGCCGGCCCCGTGGGCATCCACC
This sequence comes from Fidelibacterota bacterium, assembly GCA_947475365.1. Taxonomy (GTDB): domain Bacteria; phylum Pseudomonadota; class Alphaproteobacteria; order Rhodospirillales; family Rhodospirillaceae; genus SHVO01. Next base: position 3,687 of record CANJOI010000014.1, read on the forward strand.
GCGACGGCATCTACCAGGGTTCCAGCGTGACCTATGGCTCCGGCCTTTATGACCTCGACCGGGTCGAGGTGCTGAAGGGCCCGCAAGGCACGCTGTTCGGGCGCAACACCACCGGCGGCGTGATCAATTTCGTCACGCGCAGGCCCGACGTGGCCGATGGGGTCAACGCGCACGGCAGCGCCACCTACGGCCGCTTCAACGAGATGGATTTCGAGGGCGCGGTCGGCGCGCCGATTGGCGACACCGCCGCGGTGCGCCTCGCGGCCCAGAGCCTCGGCCGCGACGGCTATGTCACCAACAAGAACCCGGCCAGCGGCATCGGCCGCGAAGGCAAGATCGACATGTGGTCCGCGCGCGGACAGTTCCGCCTGCAGGCGGGCGCGGCCGATGTCCTGCTTGGCCTGCATGGCGGCGAAAACCATAGCGACGTCACGCCCGGCAAGCAGCTCGGTGTCGTGTGCCCCGCGTCGGTGCGCGTGCCCGCGCTGGGCGCCTGCACCGACTTCCTCGGCTTTCGCGAGTCCACGGATCTGCGGTCCAATTCCACCAACGTCCGCGCGGTGGACCGCGTCGACTCCTGGGGGGCCGACAGCACGCTCACCTGGGCGGGCGAGGGGTTCAGCGTCACGTCCCAGACCGCCTTCGACGCCAACCACAGACGATTGGCGAACGACTCCGATAGCGGTCCTTACACGGAGGCCACCACCAACGCCGTCACGCGCTATCACCAATTCAGCCAGGAAGTGCGGGCGCTGTCCTCGGACAGCGGGGCCGCGGACAACGGTCCGCTCACCTGGATCGCCGGCGCCAACTACTACAGCGATGACCTGGTGGCGTTCACGGCCTTCAACCTGATGGCGCTGGGGCCGGGGTCACTGTCCCAGTTCTTCACCGTGCCCGAGGGCGCCGGACAGATGTTGCATCAGCGGACCGAGAGTTACGCCGCCTTCGGTGAAGCGGGTTACACGCTCGCCCCCGGCCTCATCGCGACCGCCGGGGTGCGCTGGACCCATGACCAGCGCAGCGCCGACGTCAGCGCTTTCCTGTTCAATGCGACGGGCCTGGCGACCACCTTCGTCGACCGCGCGCTGGCGGCGTCCCGCCTCCTGGTTCCGACCATCCCGGCCATGCTGACCGAGCGCGGGTGGTCGCGATGGAGCGGACGCGGCGTGGTGTCGTACGAACTGCAGCCGCAACTCATGGTCTACGCGAGTGTGGCGCGCGGCTTCAAAGGTGGCGATTTCAACGGCGGCGCGCTGTTCGCGCCGGCCGAGGCCAACATCACCGGGCCGGAATACGTCACCAGTTTCGAAGCCGGTGTGAAAGGCGCCACGCCCGACCGGCGCATCGCTTTCGACGCGGCGGCTTTTTACTACGACTTCAACGATCAGCAGGTGTCGATCCTCGTGCCAGGTTCTCACGCCACGCTCCAGCAGTTGGCGAACGCGGGCAAAACCGGTGTGAAGGGCGTTGAGGCCGACGTGACTTTGCGGCCTCTCGACGCCTTACGCATCGAGGCCAAGGGCGCCTTTACCGACGCGCGCTTTGTGCGTTTCCAGCGTGACGCCGGCGATCCCACCACCAGCCTCGCCGGCAACCGGCCCGCGTTCTCGCCGACCTTCAGCTTCGTGGGCAGCGCGCGCTACACCGCCGATGTCGCGGGCAGCTTCGCGGTTTGGACGCAGGTCGATACCTCCTACAAAGGCGCGCGGTTTTTCTCGGTCGACAACAATCCGGCGCTGCGCCAGGACGGCGTGTGGCTGGTGGACGCGCGCATAACCCTGAGCCGCAAGGACGGGCTCTACAGCGTCACCGCCTGGATCAAGAATATCGGAGATGCCGGGTATTGCGGCACCGGGCTCGCCAACAGCGGCCTCGGGTTCCTGGAGCTGATCCCCGGGCCGCCGCGCACCTTCGGGCTGACGCTCAGCGCGACGTACTAAAGCGCGGGGGTGACCGCACCGACGCTGCCGGCCGCGTCCCAGGCGTGGTTGTGCAAAAGGCATGCGTCGCAGTGGCCGCAAGGCGCCGGCTGCGCACCGCTCAAGTCGGGCGCGTAGCAGCTCCAGGTCTCGCCGGGCGCGAGGCCGAGGTCGCGCGCCAGCGCGGCGATCTCCGGTTTGGTGAGGGTCACCAGCGGCGCGACGATCTTCGGCGGGTTGGGCACCGCCTCCGCCCACATGGCGCGGAAGGATTGCAGGAAAGACTCGCGGCAGTCGGGATAGCCCGAGTAGTCCACGGCGTTGACGCCAAGCCAGACCTCCTCGGCGCCCACACCGGCGGCTTCCGCGCAGGCCAAGGCCAGGAACACCGCGTTGCGGCCGGGCACGAAGGTCGGTGCGATGCCCGCCTTCATCTCGGCGACGCTGCGGTCTTTTGGGATCGCGATATCGGGCTTGGTCCAGCCCACATCGATCATGCGCCGTTCGATGCCGAAGCGGGCGCATTGGGCGTTGGCGTAGGACAGTTCAACCTCGTGGCGCTGGCCGTAAGCGATTCCCAGGCTCAGGGGCTCGCGGCCCTTGGACTTGGCCAGCAACAGGCAGACGGTGGAATCAAGCCCGCCCGAATGCAGGACCACGCACTTCATGCGACATCATAACGGCAGGATTCACCCAGTGACGGGCGGCGCACCGTGACGCTTTGCAGCGCGGGGAAGTCCGGCGAAAGCTGTCCGGCAATCCACTGGGCGAGGTTTTCGAGCGACGGGATGCCGAGGCCGGGCAGATCGTTGAGGAAATGATGATCGAGCTGGCCGCGCACCTTGTTCAGCGCGGCGGTCAGGATCTCGAAATCCACGACGCAGCCTGTGGCGGCGTCGGGCGCGCCGGCCAGAGCCACCTCAACGCGGAAGGAATGCCCGTGCACGCGCGTGTTCTCGTGGCCGGCGGGCTTGTGACCGAAGGAATGCGCGGCTTCGAAGCCGAACTCTTTGACGATGTGAAAACGGGCGGACATTAGGGGATATTCAAATACTTATGCGTTTGCAGGGAAAGACGCCATTTCGGGTGGGCAAGGCAATAGTCAATCGCCGCCCGGGTGTTGGTTTCCACCTCGGGCCCGTCCATGGGTTGCAGGAACCGGTGGGTGAAGGCCAGATCTTCAAAGGCGGCGGGATCCGCGCCGGCCTGGGGATAGATCAGTTTCAGTTCGTCGCCGGCGGTCTGCACCAGGCCGGCGTCCGCCTTGGGGCTGACGCAGATCCAGTCGAGGCCGGCCGGGGCTGCGAGCGTGCCGTTGGTTTCCACCGCGATCCGGAAGCCGCGGGCGTGAAAGGCATCAATCAGCGCGGGGTCGAGCTGCAGGAGCGGTTCGCCGCCGGTGCAGACCACAAGTTTGCCGCCGCCGGCGCCGCGCCAGGCGCTGTCCACGGCCGCGCTCAGGTCGCCGGGGGTGGCGAACTTGCCGCCGCCGTCACCGTCCACACCCACGAAGTCCGTATCGCAAAACCTGCACTGCGCCGCGGCCCGGTCCTCTTCCCGGCCGCTCCACAGATTGCAGCCGGCGAAGCGGCAGAACACGGCGGGTGTGCCGGTGTTCGCGCCCTCGCCTTGCAAGGTGTAGAAGATCTCTTTGACGGCGTAGGTCATCGGTTCTCGGGGCAGAGTCACGTGCTGTGAGGCGCCTCACATACGCGCCCCCTCCCCAAAAATCCAGGCGAGGACAAAAAGCCAATCACAAGAATGGGTTGCGGGTTGGCGTTGCGCGCGTACCGCGGCCCAACATCACAAATAATTCACCGCCGGGGGGCGGGTGGCGTGGCTTATTCCCCCCGGCTCCGGCTGTGATAGGTTTCGAGGAGTATTTTCAAGACCATGGATCAAACGATGACCCCGGCTACCCAAGGCCACACCGTCACGGCCTTCGACAATGAACTGGCGCAGCTTGAGCGCCGGGTGCTGGAGATGGGCGGCTTGGTGGAAGCCCAGCTCAAAGCCGCCATGGAAGCGCTGATGAAACGCGACGCCGAGGCGGCCGAGCGTGTCATCTCCCGCGATACGGAGCTCGATGAATGCGAGCGCGAGATCGAGGCCGGTGCGCTGTCGATCATCGCCCGGCGCCAGCCGCTGGCCAACGACCTGCGCTACGTGTTCGGTAATGTGAAGATCGCCGGTTCGCTGGAACGTGTCGGCGATTACGCCAAGAACATCGCCAAGCGCACCCTGGTGCTGAGCCGTCATTCCGGCATCACCATCCCGGCGGAGATGAGCGCGCTCGGGGTATCGGCCCTGCGCTCGATCCGCGACGTCATGGACAGCTTCACCACGCGCGACGCCCAGAAGGCTGAAATGGTGTGGCAGCATGACCACGAGATCGACGATCTGGTGGCGCGCGTCATGCGCGCGGTGATCTCCGGCATGTCCCAGGACATGATCGCCAAGCGCCGCGATCCCGAGGACATCGAGTGCTCCACGCACCTCCTGTTCATCACCAAGAACCTGGAGCGCGTGGGCGATCACGCCACCAATATCGCGGAAGTGATCGAGTTCCAGCTCTCCGGCGGATGGAAGACAGCGCAACGCCCGAAAGGCGCGGATGCCTTGCAGTCCCCGGCGAAATAGCCGTTACGCCGGCCGGTAGAGCTTGGCTTCGAACGCCTTGGCTTCCAGCGGCTTGGAGAAGAAAAAGCCCTGGATGATGTCGCAGCCGTTGTCCTTGAGGAACTGGACGTGCTCCAGAAGCTCGGCGCCCTCGGCCACGACCTCGAGATTGAGTCCGCGCGACAGGCCGATAATGGCGCGCGCGATCTCCTTGGTGTTCTGATTTTCCTGCACGTCCTTCACGAAGGCGCGGTCGATCTTGAGCGTCGTGATCGGGAACCGCGAGAGATACGACAGGCTTGAATAGCCTGTGCCGAAATCATCGATGGAAAGCCCGCAGCCTAGGTCACGCACCGACTGCATGCGCGCGATGGCGGCCTCAACATCGTTCATCAGCATGCTTTCGGTGATCTCCAGTTCCAGCCATTTGGGGTCGAGGCCTGAGTCGGTCAGCGCATTTTTGACCTTGTCGAGCAGATCCTTGGCCTTGAACTGGTGCGCCGAAACGTTGACCGACATGCGGATCGGGGCGTAGCCCGCGTCCTGCCACGCCTTGGTCTGGCGGCAGGCCTCGCGCAGGCACCAGGTGCCGATATCGACGATCAGGCCGCATTCCTCGGCGATCGGGATGAACTCGCCTGGCCCGATCATGCCGTGCTTCGGGTCGCGCCAGCGGATCAGGGCCTCGGCGCCTTTCACCCGGTTGGTGAGCACGTCCATCTTGGGCTGGTAGAACAGCACGAATTCCTCGTTCATCAGCGCCGCGCGCAGGCGCTTTTCCAGATCGAGGCGGTTGCGCGCCTTGGTGTTCATGTCGGAGGCGAAGAACCGGTATTCGGCGCCGCCGCCGGACTTCGCGTGTTGCATGGCCGACAGGCCGTCCTTGAGCAGGTCGTTGAAGTCCTCGCCGTCGGTGGGGTAGATCGCGATGCCGATTGAAAAGGTGACGAACACTTCCTCGTTCTTGATGTGAAACGGTTTCCTGACCGCGGCCAGCACCTTCTCGGCGACGATCACGCTGTCGTCGATGGCGCTGATGGGGGTCATGACCGCGAACTTGTCGCCATCGAGGCGCGCGGCGGTGTCCGACGAGCGAATCACCTTACCCAGCCTTTCGGCCACTTCTTTCAGCAGTTGGTCGCCCGCCGCGTATCCCAGCGCATCGTTGATCACCGCGAAGCGGTCGAGGCCCATGACCAGCAGGGCGATGGATTTGTTGGCGCGCTTGGCGTTGAGGATGGTTTGCCCGACGCGGTCGGCGAGCAGCGCGCGGTCGGGAAGGCCGGTCAGGCTGTCATACCCCACGCGCCGCGTCTCGCCGCTGGCGGCGTCGGCTTGGAAGGAGTCCGACAGGATCACCGCCAGGAAATCGGTGGGCGTGCCGCTACCATCGCGGATCGGCGTCATGGACAGGCCATGCACCTGGGCGCGCCCGTCGGCATGCTTGGACCGCACCGACACATAATGGCGGGGCGCCGGCGCGTCGGACCACAACTCGTCACAGAAGTTCGCGTCGTTGAGGTCGCGGAACAGCTCGCGCGCGTCCTTGCCGATCAGCGCGCCCGGCGCGAAACCAGTCAGCTTATTGAAGGCGGGATTGACCTCGCGGATGTTGCCGGCGCGGTCGGTCAGGAGGACGGCGTCGCTGGTGGCGTCCAGGACGGCGGCAAACAAGGCCAACGGGTCCGGCGTCGCGGCCTCAGAAATGGGCGGCGCGCCCCGGCGCGGCAAACGGCGGCATTAACCCTGGCATCCCCGTGTCCCCTGACTTGCCGGCTCTTAGATTTGGCCGCATGTGGAGCGGCCGGACCGGTGTCCCCTACGGCCTAACATGCTCCTCGCTCCCCGCGGCCGGTTTTCTGTACTATTCCATGGCTTGCGGCCGGCCCGCAACTTGAACCTCATCTGGCCGCGCGATAAATGCGAAATTTATCAAATAGTTAGACGCGAGTTCCGGCGTCGGCACACGTCCTGAGACCGATCCATGGCAGCCATCGCGGCAACACCATCCCCCCCGTACTACGCGGTGATTTTCACGTCGCTTCGGACCGCGGGCGACCACGGCTACGGCGAGACCGCGGCGCGTATGGAAGAACTCGCCGTCCAGCAGCCGGGATTCCTGGGACTCGAGAGCGCCCGCGACGGCCTGGGCATCACTGTGTCCTATTGGGAAAGCCTTGAGGCCATCGCCGCCTGGAAGCGCCACGCCGAGCACCTGGCGGCGCAGCGGCGCGGCCGGACCGAGTGGTACGCGGGGTTCGCCCTGCGCATCTGCAAAGTCGAACGCGCTTACGGCACCTGGCCGGCGGAAGGCCGGCAACCTTAAGCCTTAGTCGCGAAGGTTTTCGACCATTCTGGCCAGCAGGCGGAACATGTCGTCCTGATCGGCGGGGGACAGACGCTGCACCGCGCGGCCGGCGACGGCGCGGGCGTTCTCCATCACCGTCTCGCGCATCTCCTTGGCGCGCGGCGTGAGGTGCACCAGCGCGCGGCGCTTGTCCTCGGTGTCGGCTTTGCGCTTGATCAGGCCGTCGCGCTCCATGCGGTCCAGGGTATTGGCCATGGTCGGCTGCTCGACGTTGATGCGCCGGCATAACTCGGCCTGGGTCAGGCCATCCTGCTCGAACAACATCACCAGCGGCGCGAACTGGCCCGGCGCCACGCCCTGCGCCTTCAGCACTTCCTGCAAACGCCGGTCGAACAACCGCGAGAGCAGTCCGATCTGATAGCCGAGGGAGTCGAGGCGGCGGATCGCCATGGAGAACTCTTACGGAGCGAGCGTGTAGCCCTTGTCGGTCATGCAGCCGCGCACCTGGGTATCGAAGCTGGCTTCAGCGGTGACCCGGTCGTGCATCTGCATGGGGGTTTCGCCGAGATTCGCGCCGGTGCCGGTGGGCAGTCCGTTGGGCGGCCGCGCGGCGGTGTTGGGGGTGTAGCTCGCGCGCTGTTGCCCGGCGCGGGCGAGGGTCATTTCCTCGACCCGGTCGTTGCAAAGTTTGTAATCGGCGGCGGTCTCCTGCGGCGTCTTGTCGGCGCGGCGCCAGTGATCGGTGCTGCAGGCTGAAAGGGTGAGCGCGGCCACGGCAAAGGCCAGCGCGGCCTTGACCGGTTGCCGCAGACCTGTTTGTTTCGCCCATACCTGCTTCATCAAGGGCTCTCCTTTTCGCGACCCGGGCCCGCCATCCGTCCCGCAGTGTCGCATGGCGGGCCAGACTCAATCCAGCGTGCACATGACGCCCATCGCCCGGACTTACGCCTTCGAGGAACTCGAACTCGGCCAGACCGCGTCGCGCGAGCACGTTATCACGGCCGCCGACATCGAGGCTTTCGCGGATGTCTGCCACGACCACAATCCGGTGCATATGGACGCGGCCTATGCCGCCGCCACCATCTTCAAGGAGCGCGTCGCCCACGGCATGCTGTCAGCGGGCATCATGTCGGGGCTGTTCGGCGAGGATCTGCCGGGCCCCGGCGCCATCTATGTGGCGCAAAGCCTCAGGTTCAAGGCGCCCGTGAAGATCGGCGACCGCCTCACCGCGCGCTGCGAAGTGATCTCCAAAATGCCGGGCAAGAACCTGGTGGTGTTCAAGACCGAATGCCGTGTCGGCGAGAAGGTGGTGGTCGAGGGAGAAGCCACGCTGCTGGTGGCATCCAAGGCCAAGGTGTCCGCGGACTCCGCGGCAAATCAATAGCCATGCATATCTTCCGTACCTGGAGCGAAGTGCCGGCGCCCCTGGAGGGCGGCGTGATCGCGCTCGGCAATTTCGACGGCCTGCACCAGGGCCACCAGGCTGTGATCGGCGAAATGGTCCGGACCGCGCGCGCCAAAAACGCCGCTGCGGCGGTGATGACCTTCGCACCCCATCCGCGCCAGTTCTTCCGTCCCGACGAGGAGCCGTTTCTGCTCAGCCCGTTCCGGCTTAAAGCCAGGCTGATCGAGGCGCTGGGCGTCGACTATCTCTATGTACAGACCTTCGACAGAGAGTTCTCCCAGCGGTCCGCCGAGAACTTCGTCGCCGAAGTGCTCGTGGGCGGGCTCGGCGTGTCGCATATCGTGGTCGGCTTCGACTATGTGTTCGGGCACCAGCGTAAAGGCAACGTGGCGCTGCTGCGGGAACTCTCGGAGCGCTATGGCTTCGAGGTTACGGCGGTGGGCGAGACCGCGGCCCCCGACGGCGTGCGCTATTCTTCGACCAACATCCGCAATCTCCTGAAGGATGGCCGGCCCTTTGAGGCGGCGCGCCTGCTCGGGCGCTACTGGGAGATCGAGGGGCGGGTGGAGCCGGGCGACAAGCGCGGGCGTCTTCTGGGGTTCCCCACCGCCAACCTGCCCTACAAGGACTACCTGCATCCACGCCAAGGCGTATACGCGGTGCGCGCCGGCCTCGACCAGGGCGCGGCGTCGATATGGTTCGACGGCGTCGCCAACTTCGGCAGCCGCCCGACCTTCGATAAGACCGACGTGCTCCTGGAAGTGCATCTCCTGGATTTCGCGGGCGACCTCTACGGCAAACATCTGCGGGTAGCGCTGACCGACTACCTGCGCCCGGTTCAAAAGTTCGATGGCTTGGCGGCCCTGACCGCCCAGATCGCTAAGGACGCTGCCGGTGCCAGGGCGGTGTTAGACCGTCTTCCCAAGGCGCCAATGGCGGCGCCCTACGTCTCCATGCTGTGATAATAGTACTATATTCCAATATATTAGGGGCGCTTGCCCAGGGCCTGTTGTCCCTCGCGGCCGCGCCTGATAGACACGGGCCGCCATGACCACAACTGACGGAAACCACGGGACCATACGGGCCGGGCGAATTAGCCGCCCCATCTCCTGCTCTGCGATCTAAGGGCAGGAATGGGGTCATTTTTCCTTCGCCCTTCGTATTCCCTGTAATTGGATTTCCGCGCCATGGCCGACCAGCCCGCGACCCCCGCATCTTCGCCGCCGGACTACCGCAACACCGTCTTTCTGCCCGCCACTGACTTCCCCATGAAGGCCGGGCTTCCGCAATTGGAAGCCAAGCTCCTGGCCCGCTGGGAGGAGATGGACCTCTACAAGGTCCTGCGCGAGACCTCCAAAGGCCGCGAGAAGTTCGTGCTGCACGACGGCCCGCCCTACGCCAACGGGCATCTGCATATCGGCCACGCGCTCAACAAGATCCTCAAGGACGTGATCGTGCGCGCCCGGCAGATGACGGGCTACGATTCCAACTACGTGCCGGGCTGGGACTGCCACGGCCTGCCGATCGAATGGAAGATCGAGGAAGAGTACCGCGCCAAGGGCAAGAACAAGGACGACGTGCCGGTGGTGGAATTCCGCCGCCAGTGCCGCGCGTTCGCCGAGAAGTGGATCGCGGTGCAGCGCGAGGAGTTCAAGCGCCTGGGTGTCGTCGGCGACTGGGGAAACCCCTACATGACCATGGCGTTCCCGGCCGAGGGCGCGATTGTGCGCGAGCTGGGCAAGTTCGTCATGAACGGCGCGCTGTATCGCGGCGCCAAGCCGGTTCTGTGGTCGGTGGTGGAGCGCACGGCGCTCGCCGACGCCGAAGTGGAATACGAAGACCACACCTCCACCACCGTATGGGTGAAGTTCCCGGTGGTGGAAACCGCTGTCCCCGCGGCCAAGGGCGCATCCATCGTCATCTGGACCACCACGCCCTGGACCATGCCCGGCAACCGCCTGCTCGCCTACGGTGACGCCATCACCTACGACGTGGTGGACGTGAAGGCCGTGGGCGAGGGCAGCCTGGTCAAGGCGGGCGAGAGGATCGTTGTCGCGGGCGAGCTGCTGGAGGCGACCCTCAAAGCCGCCAAGATCACCGAACACGCGGTGGTCGACAGCGTGAAGGGCGAGGCTTTCGCGGGCACCGTCTGCCGCCACCCGTTCGTGGGACAGGGCTACGATTTCCCGGTGCCCATGTACGCGGGCGATTTCGTCACCACCGAGGCCGGCACCGGCTTCGTGCACGGCGCGCCCGGCCACGGGGAAGACGACTGGATCCTCGGCATGAAGCACAACGTGCCCGTGCCCGATACCGTGGACGGCGAGGGCAAGTATATGGCCCATGTGCCGCTGTTCGCGGGCAAGCATGTGTTCAAGATCGACGCCGACATGATCGCGGCGCTGACCGCGGCCAATGCGCTCTTGGCCCACGGCAAGCTCACCCACAGCTATCCGCATTCCTGGCGCTCCAAGGCGCCCTTGATCTTCCGCAATACGCCGCAGTGGTTCATCTCCATGGAGAAGACCGGCCTGCGCGAGAAGGCGCTGGCGGCCATCGCGGCCACGCAGTGGGTGCCGCCGCAGGGGCGCAACCGCATCCAGTCCATGATCGAGAGCCGCCCGGACTGGTGCATCTCAAGACAAAGACAGTGGGGCGTTCCCCTGGCCGTGTTCACGCACAAAGTCACCGGCGAGCTGTTGCGCGACCAGGCGGTGATCGACCGCATCGCCGACGCCGTGTCCAAGGAAGGCGCGGACGCGTGGCTGTCCTCGCCGCCGGAACGCTTCCTCGGCAACAGCTACAAGGCCGAGGAGTGGAATCAGGCCACCGACATCATCGAAGTGTGGTTCGACTCAGGCTCGACCCACGCCTTCGTGCTGGAACAGCGCCCGGATTTGAAATGGCCGGCGGATCTTTATCTGGAAGGCTCCGACCAGCATCGCGGCTGGTTCCACACATCACTGCTGGAATCCTGCGGCACCCGCGGGCGCGCGCCGTTCGACGCGGTGCTCACCCACGGCTTCGTGCTGGACGAGAAGGGCCGCAAGATGTCCAAGTCGCTGGGCAACGTGGTCGCGCCCCAGGACGTGGCCGACCAGTCGGGCGCCGATATCCTGCGCCTGTGGGTGGTGGGCTCCAACTACGCCGCGGACCTGTCGGTGGGTCCCAACATCATCAAGCAGATGAGCGACCTCTACCGCCGCCTGCGTAACACGCTGCGCTATCTCCTGGGCAATCTTGCCGGCTTCGACGAAGCCGAGCGCCTGGACGCCAAGGATATGCCGGAGCTGGAGCGCTGGGTGCTGCATCGCCTGAAGCAGATGGATAAAACCATCCGCGAAGGCTGCACCGCCTACGACTTCCACGGCGTGTTCAACGAGCTGCATAACTTCTGCGCGGTGGATCTGTCGGCGCTGTACTTCGATATCCGCAAGGACGCGTTGTATTGCGACGCACCGTCGTCGTTGAGGCGCCGGGCCTGCCGCACGGTGTTGGACGTCACCTATGATTGCCTGGTGAAGTGGCTGGCGCCGTTCATCTGCTTCACCGCGGAAGAAGCCTGGCTCGTGCGTCATCCCGACGCCAAGTCGGTGCATCTGGAACAGTTCCCGGACCTGCCCGACAGCTGGCGCGACGATGCGCTGGCGGAGAAGTGGGCGACGGTGTTCGATCTGCGCCGCGTGGTGACGGGCGCCTTGGAACTGGACCGCGCCGCCAAGCGCATCGGCTCTTCGTTGCAAGCCTATCCCAAACTCTATGCCGATCAGGACACCCTGGCGAAGATCGCCGGCGTGCCCATGGAAGAGGTCTGCATCGTCTCCAATATCGCCCTCGTTGCCGGAGCGCCGCCGGAAGGCGCCTATGTTCTGCCGGATGTGGCGGGGGCGGGCGCGGTGGTGGAATTGGCCGACGGCGCCAAGTGCCTGCGGTGCTGGAAGGTCCTGCCTGACGTCGGCAGCCACCGTCATGCCGCTGTGTGCGAACGCTGCGACGCGGCGGTCGATCAGATCAAGCCCGCGGCGGAAGGCCGCAAAAACTAATGGCTGAGGGCTCTGGTCCCGGTAAGACACCCATGGCCGGCCTCGCGGCGGCCGTGGGCGGTCTGCTGGCCGACCAGATCTCCAAGTACATCATCGTCGAGAAGGTGATGCGGCCCGAGGGCATGACCGACACGCCGTTCTATTCGCCGCGCGTGATCGAAGTGCTGCCGGTGTTCGACCTGCATCTGTCCTGGAACGCCGGGATCAGTTTTTCGCTGTTCAACTCAGGCACCAGCCTGACCGTGGCGATCCTGCTGTCGGTCCAGGTGCTGATTACGCTCGTGTTATTGTGGTGGTTGTGGCGCCTGGACAGGCGCTGGTTGCAGGTGGGCTGCGGCCTGATTATAGGTGGCGCCCTCGGCAATATCATTGACCGCGCCACCGTCGGGGCGGTGGCCGATTTCCTGCTGTTCCATTGGCGGGACTGGCAATTTCCGACATTTAACCTCGCCGATACCTGCATCACCATCGGTGCGGGTATGTGGCTGCTTGACGCCGTGATTGCGCCCCATCACGATGCGGCGAATTCAAAGGAATAAGGTCGTTATGAAGCTGGTTTCTGACACAAAACTTTCCCGCGCGGCCCTGATGCTGGCCGCCGTGGCGGCGCTCTCGGGCTGCCAGAGCATGAAGCGTACCCTGGGCCTGCAGCGCACCGTGCCCGACGAATTCGCCGTGGCCGCGCCGGCGCCCCTGTCCGTGCCGCCCGACTACAACCTGCGTCCGCCCGCGCCGGGTGAAGAGCGCCCGCAGCAGTTGACCCCGGTCGAACAGGCCCGCGCCGCGCTCGTCGGCCGCGCCCGCCTCCAGGCCTATCAGACCCGCGGCATGAGCCGCGGTGAAGCCCAGTTCCTGTCGCATGCCGGCGCCGACGATATCGCGCCGAATATCCGCAACACGCTGGACAAGGAAGTCTCGGTGTTCGCGGGCGAGAAGAAAGAGTTCACCGACCGCCTGTTGTTCTGGAAGTCGGAAGACGCCGCCGGCACCGCCATCGATCCGGCGGCCGAAACGCGCCGCCTGAATCAGAACGCCGCCAGCGGCAAAAAGCCGGGCGAAGGCGCGATCCCGGTGATCACCAAGGGCGGCTCGGGCTTCCTGAAGGTATTCTAAGACGCTGCGGAGTCCGTAAGGGCGCCGCGCGCCTGCATGACTCTGAGATAGGCGAATCCGAACAGGGTGGCGGTCGCGATCAGCGTGACCAGTCCCACAGCCGCACCCGCGACCGCCTTGACCCATAAGGCAAACACGCCGGAAAAGGGTAGCGCAATCATTTCCGCCACGATCCCGCCCAGGATGCCGGCGAGGACCAGAAGCGAGAGCGTCCCTAACAGCGGCCAGGTGATGCCGCGTGTCAGCGCCCACGCCGCGCCGAGACTGACCGGCTGGTCGGTGGCGACCAGCACCAGAATCATGCCCATGCGATTGAGGGCCGCGAACCACACCAGGAACAGGACGACGATGGCGATGGCGCAGACCACAAAGGCCATGATCTGGCTGACCCAGGCAAACGACAGATAGAGCCCGGCCACGATGGCCGCGGCGATCGCCAGCAGCGCCAGGCTGATTGCCATGATCGCGCCCTGCCATAGGAACAGGCGGCCTTCGCGGCGGCCGAGGGTGAAGGCCGGCCGGCCGGTCACGCCGCCGTCGCCCAAGACGACCTTGCGGTACCATGCGACGGTCACGGGCAGGTAACAGATGGACTGCGCCAGGGCCATAAGCGCGGCCATCGTCCATACGCTGGCGCCGCTGTCCTTGGTCGGCATCGGCGTGAGGAATGACACGACGGCGACCACAAGAAAGGTGACGCCGCCGAACCGCACCACGGCCGCGCGCTCGCGCCAGCAATAGTCCGCGATGCTCAGGAACATGGCCCAAACGCCGAAGGTCATTCACCCCTCCACAACCTGCCGTAACACGCAGCTTACGCCGCTACACGGTCTCGGCCAACGCGCAACCATTGACCTGGAACGATGGGATGACCAGAGTCGCTTTGTGATCCCTCTCCTCTGACCGGATTTCCCCATGCGCTTTCGCACACTGCTTCCGGCCCTTGCGGCGATTCTCGGCCTTGGTTCGCAGCCCGCCCAGGCGGTTGTTTACGGCGCCGAGACTTTCACGCTCGCCAACGGCATGCAGGTGGTGGTGATCCCCAATCACCGGGCGCCGGTGGTCAGCCACATGGTATTCTACCGTGCGGGCGCCGCCGAGGACCTGCCAGGCAAGTCGGGTATCGCGCACTTCCTGGAACACCTGTTGTTCAAGGGCACGCCCAAGTATCCAGCGGGCGCGGTCATGGATGTGGTGGCGCGCAACGGCGGCAACCAGAACGCTTTCACCACCCGCGACTACACCGGCTACTACCAGAACATCGCGGCCGAACGCCTGCCCCTGATGATGGACATGGAAGCGGACCGCATGCGCAACCTGATCATCAATAAGAGCATCATCGACACCGAGCGCGAGGTGATCATCGAGGAGCGGCGCATGCGCGTCGACAACGTGCCGTCGTCCATCCTGCAGGAGCGTCTGGATGCGGGCCTGTGGATGTACAACCACTACGCCATTCCGATCATCGGCTGGGAGCCGGAGATGCACCAGCTCAACGAGACTGACGCCAAGGCCTATTACGACGCCCACTACACGCCCAACAACGCGATCCTGGTGGTGGCGGGCGATGTGACCATGGCGGCGCTGAAGCCGCTGGCGGAGAAATATTACGGCGCGATCCCGCTGGCCAAGGGTGCCGCGCCCAAACCGACCACGCGCAAGCGCGATACATATCTTTACCCCCAGTCCGACAACCGCATCGTCATGCATGACGAACGGGTCAACCAGCCGCAGTGGACCAAGCAGTTCATCGCACCGAGCTATAACGTTGGCGAGCGGGCCGATGTGCACGCGCTGGAGGTGTTCGCCGACCTGATCGGCGGCGGCTCCACCGCCAAGCTGTACCGGACGCTGGTGGTCGATCAAAAAATCGCGGCGGGTGTCTCCGCCGGCTACGACCCCGAGGCGGTGTCATACGGCGTGTTCTATCTCTCCCTGACGCCGAGCCCCGGCGTGGGACTGGACAAGGCCGAGGCGGCGCTGAATGCGGCCATCGCGGCGCTGCTCAAGGACGGCATCACCGACGCGGACGTAACCCGCGCCAAGGGCCGCATGGCGGCCCGGCTTGCCTTCGCGAAGGATTCGCCCATGAGCGCCGCGCGCGCGGTCGGCACCTCGCTGGCCGCCGGACTCTCGCTGGAGGACATCGAGAACTGGCCCGACGCCGTCAACAAAGTCACCGCCGAACAGGTGCGCGCGGCCGCGCGCAAGCTCTTCACCACCGCATCATCCGCCACCGGGATTCTGCTGCCAAGGGAAGAAAAAGCCGGAGAAAAACCATGATGTTCGCCCGCTTTATTTTTGCCCCCGTTCTCTGCGCCGCCGCGCTGCTGTTCAGCACCGGGGCCGGCGCGGTCACAGTGAAAGAGGTCAAGAGCCCCGGCGGCCTGACGGCCTATCTGTCCGAAGACCACACCGTGCCGATCGTGGCCGTGAGTTTCCTGTTCAATGGCGGTTCGGCGCTTGATCCGGTGGACAAAACCGGGCTGTCCATGCTCGCCACCTCCACCATCGACGAAGGTGCGGGGACGCTGGACTCTTTCGCCTTCCAAAGCGAGCTGCAGGACAAAGCCATCTCGCTGCGCTTCGACGCCGGCGCCGACGACATCCGCGGCCGTCTCGTCACCACCACGCCCAATTCCGCGCGCGCCTTCGAGCTGCTGCGCCTGGCGCTCACCCAGCCGCGCTTCGACACCGAACCCGTGGAACGAATCCGGCGCGAGCTGCTGGTGAGCATCCTGTCGCGGGATGAGGACCCCTCCAGCGTTGCCCAGGAAAAGTTGTTCGGCGTGATGTTCGGGGATCATCCTTACGCCCGCAACGAGGAGGGCTCCGAGAAGACCATGAAGGCGATCACGGTCGCGGACCTGCGCGCCTGGGCCAAAAGCCGTTTCGCGCGTGACCGCATCCTGATTGCTGTATCGGGCGATATCACCCCCGCCGATCTCGGCAAGGCGCTGGATCAGGTGTTCGGCCCGCTGCCGGCCACCACGGGCCTCAATGCGACCGTGCCGCCGGCGCCGGTGAGCACCAAGGGCCAGGTGGTGCGTGTCACCAAGAACCTGCCGCAGACTGTGGTTTACATCGGCCAGAAAGGGCTGCTGCGCAGCGATCCCGATTGGTACATCGCGACGGTGGTGGACTATATCCTCGGCGGCGGCGGCTTCCAATCGCGGCTCATGGACGAGGTGCGCGAGAAGCGCGGGCTCGCCTACGGTGTTTCCACGGCGCTGGTGCCCTACGATACCGGCGCCATGGTGATGGCCCAGGTGGGCACACGCTCGGATCAGGCGGACACCAGCCTCAAGATCATCCGCGACGAATGGAAGAAGATGCACGACGCGGGCCCCACCGAAGAGGAACTCAAGACCGCGAAGCTCTATCTCACCGGCGCCTGGCCCTTGCGCTTCACCTCCACCCAGAGCATCGCCGAGATGCTGCTCGCGGTGCAGAAGGACAAGCTCGGGATCGACTACCTCGATAAGCGCAACAGCCTGATCGCGGCCGTGACCCTGGACGACGCCAAACGCCTGGCCCGCCGGCTGTATGACCCGGAGGGGCTGACGGTGGTGATGGTGGGACCGGCTCCCGAGGCGGCCAAATAGGCGATCAGGTGCGCTTCGATATCCCCTAAGTCATTGATTTTCAATCTGATCGGTTTCTGCGGGTTTGGCTTTTCATCCCAGGTTGATATGGTGCGCGGCACATGACCGACCTTGCCGCCCTTCCCGCATGGGACGCCCTCACGGCACACGCCGCGACTTTGCGTGGGGTACACCTGCGCACGCTGTTCGCCGAGGACCCTGATCGTTTCGCGCGGCTGTCCTTCGCCTTCGGCCCGCTGCTGGCGGATTATTCCAAGAACCGCATCACCGCCGAAACCCTCGGACTGCTGAGCGAACTGGCCGCCGCGCGCAATGTCGAGTCCGCCCGCGCCGCCATGTTCGCGGGGCAGCGCATCAATCGCACCGAGAACCGCGCCGTGCTGCACACCGCCCTGCGCAACCGCGATGCCTCCAGCGTGCAACCCCTGGACGGTACGGACGTCATGCCGGAGGTGCGCGCGGTGCGCGACCGGCTCAAGGCGTTCTCTGAAAAGGTGCGCGCGGGCGCGTGGACCGGCGCCACCGGCGCGCCCATACGCCATGTGGTCAATATCGGCATCGGCGGTTCACACCTGGGCCCCATGGCGGTGGCGGCGGCGCTCGAGGATTATCGGCGCGCCGACATCTCGCTCGACTTTGTCTCCAATCCCGACCGCGCTCAAATTGACGATGTGCTCAAGCGTCTCGATCCCGCGGCAACGTTATTCATTATCGCCTCCAAGACCTTCACCACCGTCGAGACCATGGCCAACGCGCATCTGGCCAAGGACTGGATCGTGGCGCGGTTGGGCGCGGGCGCAGTCCCCAAACACTTCGCGGCGATCTCCACCAATGTCGACGCCGCGGTCACGTTCGGTTTGTCGCCCGACGCCGTGTTCCCCATGTGGGATTGGGTGGGCGGGCGCTACTCGGTGTGGTCGGCCATCGGGCTGCCGTTGATCATCGGTTGCGGCTACGAGGTCTTTGACCAGCTGCTGGCGGGCGCCGAGGCCATGGACCGGCATTTCGAGACCGCGCCGCTGGAGCAAAACCTGCCGGCGATCCTGGCGCTGATCGGCGTTTGGAATATCGACCACCTCGGCATGGCCGCCACGGCGATCCTGCCCTACGACCATCGCCTGCGCCTGTTTCCGGCGCATGTCCAGCAGATGGACATGGAGAGCAACGGCAAAAACGTGACCATGGACGGCGCCGCCGTCGGTGCCGGTACCGGGCCGATCGTGTTCGGCGGCGGCGGGTCCGACAGCCAGCATTCCTTCTTCCAGTCGCTGCACCAGGGCCCGCGCATCGTGCCCTGCGATTTCATCATCGCCGCGCGCGGCCGGGGCGCGAACGACAAAAGCCGGGATCTTCTGATGGCCAATGCGCTCGCCCAGACCGAGGCCTTGATGAAGGGCCGGACGGCGGCTGAGGTAACCGGCGCGGCCGCCGATCTTGTGCCGCACAAGGTGTTCACCGGCAACCGCCCCACGACAACGCTGCTGATTGATGAGGTCAGCGCCTACACCACCGGCATGCTGATCGCGCTCTACGAGCATAAGGTCTTCGTCCAGGGCGTGATCTGGGGCATCAATTCCTTCGACCAATGGGGAGTCGAACTGGGCAAGGAGCTGGCGAAATCCCTGGAGCCGGCTGTGAGCGGCGGACCCCATATGGAAAAGGCCCTTGAGACCCGTGACAGCTCCACCGCGGGGCTGGTGGCGGTGTACCTCAAGGCGAAGGAAACGCCATGACCATTCGTCTGCTGCCGCCCAACCTGGTCAATCAGATCGCCGCCGGCGAAGTGGTGGAAAGGCCCGCGTCCGCCCTCAAGGAACTGGTGGAGAACGCGGTCGACGCCGGGGCCACGCGCATCGATATCGCCCTCAACGACGGCGGCCGCTCGATGATCGTTGTCACAGACAACGGCTGCGGCATGACCCCGCAGGAATTGATCGTGGCGGTGGACCGGCACGCGACCTCCAAGCTGCCGGCGGATGATCTGCTGGATATCAATTTTCTCGGCTTCCGCGGCGAGGCCTTGCCCGCCATCGGATCGGTCGCGCGTCTGACGCTGACAAGCCGTACGCAGGGTGCTGACTCCGGCTGGTATGTGGTGGTAGCGGGCGGGCGCAAGGATGGCCCGGTACCGGCGCCGCATCCGCCCGGAACCCGCGTCGAAGTGCGTGATATCTTTTTCGCGACACCCGCGCGGCTCAAGTTCCTCAAGGCGGCCCAGACCGAGCTGTCCTACGCCGTGGACGCGGTCGAACGCCTCGCCATGGCGCGCCCTGACATCGCCTTCACGCTCACCGCCGACGGCCGGCCCCGCATCAACCTGCCCGCGGCCGATACTCAGGGCGACCTGTTCGACGTCCAGCTCGCGCGGCTCGCCGCCATCCTGGGCAAGGAATTCGGCGCCAATGCCGTGCCGGTGGCGGCCGAGCGCGGCGACATCAAGCTCTACGGCCATATCGGCGTGCCGACCTTCAACCGCGGCAACGCGTTGGCGCAGTATCTGTTCGTCAACGGCCGGCCGGTGCGCGACCGCCTGCTCACCGGCGCGGTGCGCGCGGCTTACCAGGACTTCCTGGCCCCGAGCCGCCACCCTTACGTCGTGTTGTTCCTGGAACTGCCGCAGCGCGAGGTGGATGTGAATGTGCATCCCGCCAAGGCCGAAGTGCGGTTCCGTGACGCCGGCGCCGTGCGCGGCCTGATCGTCGGGGCGCTCAAACACGCCTTGGCGGACGCGGGCCACCGGGCCTCGACCACCGTCGGCGCCGCCGCGCTTGATGCTTTGCGTGCTGTTGCGCCGTCGCCGGGGGAGTACGAAGCCGCATACGATCTGCAGCAGCCGTTCGGTGAGAACGCGGTGCAGGATGGCTTTGAGATGGCTGAATCGCCGTCATTGTTCGCGCTGCCGCCCTCGGCGCCCGAAGTCTCGCAAGCCGATCCGGCGGAGGCGGAATACAAAGCGCATCCCTTGGGTGTGGCGCGGGCGCAGCTGCATGAGACGTATATCGTCTCCCAGACCAGCGACGGCATCGTCATCGTCGATCAGCACGCCGCCCATGAACGGCTGGTCTATGAGCGCATGAAAGCCTCGCTCGCCGAAGGCAGCGTCGCGCGCCAGTTGCTGCTGATCCCCGAGGTCGTGGACCTCGACGAGGACGGCGCCAACCGCATCGCCGCCCGCGCCGCGGAGCTCGGCGATCTGGGCCTGGTGGTGGAGCCGTTCGGCGCCGGCGCGGTCGTGGTGCGGGAAGTGCCGGCGATGCTCGGCGACACCGACGTCAAAGGCCTGATCAAAAACCTGGCCGACGAACTCGAATCCATGGACGAGGCCTTGAACCTGAAGGATAAGCTCGGCGATGTCTGCGGCACCATCGCCTGCCATGGCGCGGTGCGCGCCGGGCGCAGGCTGAACGGCGCGGAGATGAACGCGCTGCTGCGCCAAATGGAAGTGACGCCCCACGCCGGACAGTGCAATCATGGCCGGCCGACCTACGTGGAGCTGAAGCTTAAGGACATTGAGCGGCTGTTCGGCCGCCGCTAAGCGGCGGGGTCTTTTTTGGCGCGCGGTTACCGCGCGCAGGTAAGGGAGAGATGATCGGCGAGTTCATCCGCTATCTCACCACCTACGCGCCCGAGCGGGTGCGGAAGTTCGGCTATCTCAAGCGGCTGATCGCGCTGGAATTCCGCGCCAAGCGCTGCGCCGAGTCATGGTCGTCGCATCAACGCCGCTGCAAGAGCTTCATCGTCAAGGCCGCGGACCTCACCGCGAAGCAGGACCTGTGCGTGGTGATCGGCTCGGGATTGCTGCTGGAAGTGCCGCTGAGCGCGCTGTCCGAGCGGTTCGACCGTGTCATCCTGGTGGACATTTTCCATATGCCCCAGGTGCGGCGTGAGGTGCGGCGTTACTTCAACGTCAAGCTCCTGACCGGCGACGTCACCGGGGTGTTCGCGGCAATGAAGGAGCACCGCCCGCCCGGGCCCAACGTCCCGGCGCCGCCGGCGCGCATTCCCAACCTCAAGGACGCCGACCTGATCGTGTCCTGCACGTGCCTGACCCAGCTGGCCGGGCCGTTCACCGATTATTTCGAACAGACCCGCGGTTTCTCGGACCTGGATTCCGACAAGGTCGCGTATCACATCATGGATAACCACGCGAAGGCCTTGGCGAATGACGCCACCGGCGTCACGGCGCTGATCACCGACCACGAACGCTTCGCCATGCAGGGCGACAAGGTGGTGTCACGCACCGACCTGCTCAAGGCGCTACGCCTGCCGCCCAGCCCGATGATGGGCCACAACGAGGAATGGGAATGGTTCATCGCCCCCCATCCGGAAGAGCACCCCAGCCACGACTACGTCCACACCGTGGTGGGGCGGA
>CANJOI010000015.1 GCA_947475365.1 Fidelibacterota bacterium
GTCCTCCACCAGGATCAGATGGCCGGTGGAGGAGATCGGCAGAAACTCGGTGATGCCTTCCACCACGCCGAGGAAGGCGGCCAATAACAAACTATGAAGGTCCATGAATTCCTATCCGGTCAACGCGCGGCGCATGAGGGCAGAGCCGCCGGCGATTATCAAGGCAATCGCAAAGAAAAAACCCGCCCCGGCGCGAGGCGCGGGGCGGGTTTTGGTCGTGAGCAATGCTCTGAATGTGAGAGCACTGAAAGCTTACTTCTTCGGGCTTACTTTTTCGCCGGGCCCTTCTTGGCCATCGCGGCATTGATGGTGTCGAGCTGGGTCTGCAGATCGGTCTTGGCGGTGTTGCATTGATCCAGTTCGGTCTTCTGGGCCTTACCTTCAGACTGATATTGGGTCATGCGGGTCTTCCACTGGTCGCGGTCCTTGGTGATCGACTCGACCTGAATCTGCGCCGCTTCGAGCTTCTGGTTCACGGTGAACAGATAGATGCCCATGCCGACGACAATGAAGAAAGCTACGACGAGTACACGTGCCATTGCGAAACCTCCCCTAAGGCGTGCTGTAAAAAATCGCGTGCAAGCTGCTCTGAAACCGCGAGGGCCAAAGCCAACACGGTCAACGTGCGCCCCTCCCCCGAGAATTCACAGCTCTCAATAACTATAACTGGTTGGTGCCAATTGTGGCGTGCAAAAACTTTACTTCGCACTGCAGCATAGCAACTTTGTTACAACTATCAGCGGTTTAGCGGGGCTGGAGTTATCCCCGGTATTTTTTTTTATACCTTGGCCGACGGTTTTCGATCCCGCCGCCGCGCGATAGTGTCCGCCGATCATGGCAACACCCCTTCGCATCACCGAGCCCGCCGATCCGGCGGGCAATGGGCTTCGTACCCCACCGCACAATTATGAGGCGGAGCGCGCGCTTTTGGGCGCGATCCTCATGAACAACCGCGCGTTCGAGCGCGTGTCGGAGTTCCTGACCGACGAGCACTTCGCCGATCCCGCCAACGGGCGCATCTACCAGGCCTGCGCCAAGCTCATCGAGCAGGGCCAGCTGGCCAATCCGGTGACGCTCAAGACCTACCTGGAGCGCGACGACCTCGTGAACGCCGCCGGCGGCATGAAATACATCGCCGCCCTGCTGTCGGGCGCCGTGACGACGATCAACGCCAAGGATTACGGACGGCTGGTCTACGACCTGTTCCTGCGCCGCGAGTTGATCGCCATCGGCGAGGACATGGTTAACGAAGCCTTTGACTCCAACCCGGACGAAACCGCGAACGATCAGATCGAGGGCTCGGAGCAGCGGCTGTTCGAGCTGGCCTCCTCAGGCACCGCTGACGGCGGCTTCAAGAGCTTCGGCAAGGCGCTGACCGACGCGGTTAACCTCGCCGACGCCGCCCACCGCCGCGACGGCGCCTTGGCCGGCGTCACCACCGGATTACGCGACCTGGACAGCAAGCTCGGCGGTTTTCACCCCTCGGACCTGATCATCCTCGCCGGCCGCCCATCCATGGGCAAAACCGCCTTGGCGACAGCGATCGCCTTCAACGCCGCCCACTACTTCAAGACCACCGACAGGCCGGAGGATATCGGCAAACAGGTCGCGTTCTTCTCGCTGGAAATGTCGGCCGAGCAGCTGGCCACGCGTATCCTCGCCGAACAGGCCGCCATCAACAGCCACTCGATCCGCACCGGCGGCATGTCGAATGAGGAGTTCACGCGCCTGGTGGCGGCGGCACAGACCCTGGAAGATCTTCCGCTCAATATCGACGACACCCCCGCGGTTACAATCTCGACGATCCGCACCCGCTGCCGGCGCCTTGCCCGCAAGCGCAACCCCGGGCAGGAAGGCGGCGGCGGCTTGGGCCTGATCGTCATCGATTATCTGCAGCTGATCGCCTCGCCGCGGTCCGAACGCAGCGAAAACCGCGTGCAGGAAATCTCGGCCATCACCCGCGGCCTCAAGGCGCTGGCGAAGGAACTCAATGTCCCGGTACTGGCGCTGTCGCAGCTCAGCCGCGCCGTCGAACAGCGCGAGGACAAGCGCCCGCAGCTGTCCGACCTTCGTGAATCGGGCACCATCGAGCAGGACTCCGACGTGGTCATGTTCGTCTACCGCGAAGAATATTATCTCGACCGCGCCGAGCCCTCGCAGCGCCCCGAGGAAGACCAGGCCAAGTTCAGCGACCGCCACCTGAAGTGGCAGGAACGCCTCGCCGCCGTACGCAATCTCGCCGAAGCCATCGTCGCCAAGCAACGTCACGGCCCCATCGGCATCGTGACGCTGCACTTCGAAGGCAACTTCACGCGCTTCAGCGATTACATCGGCCCGGATCATCTGCCCGACTCCCTCGAGTAGCGAGAGCCGCGCGGTGAAATACGCGGGATCCGGGTGGCGATCCTGCGCTCCACGTGGAATAGCACCGGCGCGCTCCGGCTTATGCACGCGGAGCGCGTGCGGCGTGTGTTTTGATCCATTGTCTTGCGTCATTTACGCCGGCGATTTAGCGCGTAAAATCGCGCCCAACAGATGCGGCGTTCCTGCGCGAGATGCCGCGCGCACGTTGGGGAACGCAAAGCGCCGCAGCACTCTTCTCGGGGGCTTTCCATGGACTGGAGCGACAAGCTGAACGCGGTCAAATTCTCATTTGACGACGCGTGGCGGTTTCACGGCGCGCTGGCTGACGAAGACGTGCAGCCCAATGACGCCGAGGACGCGCTCGCCTTCTCCCTCAAATTCTTCAAGGGCAACCATCCGCGCGCCATTGCCTTCGCGCTGCGCATGGACGCTTTCGTCGACCTGTTCGCCAGCGACGGCCGTATGGAGGCGTGGTGCCTGCCCATGCAGGGCGACGGCAGCGCCGCCTTGCAGGAGCCGGTATTCTACGCCATTGCCGGCTGCCCCTTGCGTCAGGTGGAGGGCCAGATGCGGTTTAACGCCGATGCGTTCTTCAACATTGTCCTGACCCACGCCTTCCAGGCCGGAGCCGCCTAAAACCCCCTGTTTCCAGGGGTTTTTGCGTGTGGGTAGGCGCTAGGCCCGCCCGCATGCTAAACGGGCGCCATGGTTGGGCTTACTTCTTCTCCTCAGGATCGCGCTCAGGACCGAGCGGGCGCGCTGCTGTCCATCGACCTTGCCGCGCTCACGGAAAACTGGCGCATCCTCAAAGCCCGGTGCACCGCCCGCGATACCGGCGCGGTCGTCAAAGCCGATGGCTATGGCACGGGTGCGGTTCAGGCGGCGATCGCGCTCAAGGGCGCCGGGTGTACGACCTTCTACGTGGCGCATCTCGATGAAGGGATAGCGGTGCGCGGCGCTGTCGGCGCCGGCCCGCGCGTGGTGGTGATGCACGGCCCCAATCGCGGGACCGAAGGCGATTTCGCCGCCCACAAACTCGTCCCCGTGCTCAACACGCCCGCGCAGATCGCCGGCTGGCGCAAATTCGCCGAAGCCAGCGATATCCTGTCGGAATCCCTGGTGCATGTGGACACCGGCATGAATCGCCTGGGCCTGACGCGCAAGGAATTCGACGCCCACATCGCGGACGGCGGGTTCAACGGCTTGCACCCTCTGGCGCTCATGAGCCATCTCGCCTGTTCCGAGATGAATCACCCGCTCAACCAAGCCCAGCGTGCCGCCTTCGCCGAGATGCTGAGCATCTTCAAAAGCCAATTCCCCGACGCCAAGGCCTCCTTCACCAATTCGTCGGGAATCTTCCTGGGGCCGGCCTATCACTATGACTACGCCCGGCCCGGGGTCGCGCTGTACGGGGTGAACCCGACGCCGGACGCCCCCAACCCCATGCTTCCGGTGGTGCGCCTGTTCGCCAAGATCATCCAGGTGCGGCGCGTTGACCGGGCTGCAACGGTTGGATATGGTGCCACCGCCGCGGTCCCGGAAGGCGCGAAATTGGCAACAGTATCAATTGGTTATGCCGATGGTATTCCCCGCGCCTGGGGCGCTGGCGGATATGGGTTCGTGGATGGCATCCGCTGCCCCGTCAAAGGCCGGGTTTCCATGGACTTGGTGATCTTCGATGTCTCCAGCGTGCCTGACTCCGGCCTGCATCAGGGCGCGCTCATGGAGATTATCGGCAGCAACGCCTCCGTGGACGATGTCGCCACCGCGTCCGGCACCATCGGCTACGAGATCCTGACCTCCCTCGGCGCGCGCTATCACCGCCATTACCTTCCGGCCCCCGCGGCGAAAAAGCCCTGATGCAGTTCCTCAGCCTCATCGGCGGCGTCGTCCTGACCTTCCTGGGCCACCTCGGGCGGCTCACCATCTTCGCCGGCACCGCCCTCTCCCACTGTCTGCGCCCGCCGTTCTACTGGCGGCGGATCGGCAGCCAGATGCTCGACATCGGCTACTTCTCGCTGCCGGTGGTCGGCCTGACCGCGATTTTCTCGGGCATGGTGCTGGCGCTGCAGAGCTATACCGGCTTCGCGCGGTTTTCCGCCGGCAGTGAGACCGCGGTCGCCAACGTGGTGGTGGTGTCGCTGACCCGCGAACTCGGCCCGGTGCTGGCCGGTCTGATGGTGGCGGGCCGCATCGGCGCCTCCATGGCCGCCGAGATCGGCACCATGCGCGTGACCGAGCAGATCGACGCCCTCGCCACGCTGTCGACAAATCCCTTCAAATACCTCGTCGTGCCGCGCCTGATCGCGGGCCTGTTGATGCTGCCGGTGCTGGTGCTGGTGGCGGACATCATCGGCGTGTTCGGCGGCTTCCTGGTCAGCATCTATAAGCTGGGTTTCAACGCGGCTTCTTACATCAACAACAGCTATGACTTCATGCAGGCCTTCGACGTGATTTCGGGCCTCATCAAAGCGTCAGCGTTTGGGTTCGTGATCGCGCTGATGGGTTGCTACAACGGCTACTACTCCAAGGGCGGCGCGCAAGGCGTGGGCGCGGCCACCACCAACGCCGTGGTGTCGTCGTCGATCCTGATCCTCACGTTGAATTACATTATCACCGAGTTGTTCTTTGGAACCTAAGATCAGCCTCAAGGATGTCCGCAAGGCCTTCGGACCCAAGAAGGTCCTGGACGGCGTCACGCTCGACATCGCGCCCAAGGAATCGGTGGTGGTGATCGGCGGCTCGGGCACCGGCAAATCGGTGCTGCTGAAGTGCATCCTCGGCATCCTGCTCGCGGACTCGGGCGAAATCAAAGTGGATGGCCAGGATGTGACCCACGTCGCCGCGACGGATCGCGACGCCGTGAACCGCAAATTCGGCATGCTGTTCCAGGGCTCGGCCCTGTTCGACAGCCTCCCGGTCTGGGAGAACGTCGCCTTCGGCCTGCTGCAGCGCGAACATCTTTCGCGCGCGGAAGCCAAGGACCGCGCCATCGCCACGCTGGCCAAGGTCGGCCTCGCCGCTGACGTCGCCGTGCTGTCGCCCTCGGAACTGTCGGGCGGCATGCAAAAGCGCGTCGGCCTCGCGCGCGCCATCGCCGGCGAGCCCGAGATCATTTTCTTCGACGAGCCCACCACCGGCCTCGATCCGATCATGGCCGATGTCATCAACGACCTGATCATCTCCTGCGCCAAGGAGCAGGGCATCACCGCGCTGTCGATCACCCACGACATGCATTCGGCGCGCAAGATCGCCGACCGCATCTGCATGCTCTATGAGGGCAAGCTGATCTGGGCAGGACCCGCCGCCGACATCGACAAAAGCGGCAACCCCTATGTCGAGCAATTCGTGCACGGCGCGGCGGAGGGCCCGATCAAGATGCAGGTGCGTCGCTAGAGCATGATCATGTCATATCCAAATCGCGATCATGCTCTAGCTTTTTGTTTGGTCGCATTTTCTGTCGCGCGCCATTTAAGAGGGGCCGGCTCCGCCCGCACAAACCGGCATCCACTTTTCCGGAAAATGCTGTGATGGCGAAACAGCACAAGACTTTCGTCTGCCAGAACTGCGGCAGCACCACCACGCGTTGGGCCGGCAAATGCGACGCCTGCGGCGAGTGGAACACCATCATCGAGGAAGCGCCGCGCGAGAGCCTGCCCAAGGGTGTCTCCGGCGGCAAAGGCGGCCGCAAGATCGAGTTCGTCGATCTTAAAGGCGCAAGCGCGCCGCCGCCGCGCCGTTCCACCACCATCGCCGAGCTGGACCGCGTCTGCGGCGGCGGCCTGGTGGCGGGTTCGGTGATCCTGGTGGGCGGCGACCCCGGTATCGGCAAGTCCACACTTCTTCTGCAAGCCACGGGCCTGCTGGCGGCGAAAGCGGTATGCGTTTACGTCACGGGCGAAGAGTCGGTGGACCAGGTTCGCCTGCGCGCGCAACGCCTCGGCCTGGGTCACGCCAATGTCGCCCTCGCCAGCGCCACCAATGTTCGCGATATCGTCGCGAGCCTTGAAGACGGAAGCCCGCCCGATGTGGTGGTGATCGATTCCATCCAGACCATGTTCTCGGATTCGACCGATTCCGCGCCCGGCACCGTGACCCAAGTGCGCACCTGCGCCCACGAACTGGTGCGGGTTGCGAAGAAGCGCGGCTTCACCTTGTTCCTCGTCGGTCACGTCACCAAGGAGGGCACGCTCGCCGGACCGCGCGTGCTCGAACACATGGTCGACACCGTCCTCTACTTCGAAGGCGATCGCGGCCACCAGTTCCGCATCCTGCGCGCCGTGAAAAACCGCTTCGGCGCCACGGACGAGATCGGGGTGTTCGCGATGACCGACGCGGGCCTGCAAGAAGTGCTCAACCCCTCCGCCTTATTTCTGGCGGAAAGACGCGGCAATGTCAGCGGCAGCTGCGTCTTCGCCGGACTTGAGGGCTCCCGGCCGGTTCTTGTGGAAATCCAAGCCCTTGTGGCCCCCAGCAGCCCCGGCCAGGCGAGGCGCGCGGTGGTGGGGTGGGATAGCGCCCGGCTCAACATGATCGTGGCCGTGCTGGAGGCCCGCTGCGGCCTTGCCTTCGGCAGCACCGATATATATCTGAACGTCGCTGGCGGCCTGCGCATCCAGGAGCCGGCGGCGGACTTGGCGGTAGCCGCCGCGCTGATTTCGGCGCTGACGGGAAATCCGGTCCCAGCCGGCGCGGTGGTGTTTGGCGAGATCGGCCTGTCCGGAGAGGTGCGCGCGGTATCCCAGCGCGACCTCCGGCTGAAAGAGGCGGCCAAGCTCGGATTCCAGCAAGCCTGGATTCCCCGGCCACCTCAAAAAGACGGGGCACGAACGGATAAGACGCCGAGGGCGTCTGAAACGAAAAACGACTTTGCCATAAAGGACATTGGGCACGTGCAGGACGTGGTCAGCCAATTCACCGCTGCCAAGGAAAGCCGCCCAGGGACAGCACGCGCATGATCGAGGGCCTGCCTATCAACGGCCTCGATGTCGCGGTCTGCGTGGTGCTGCTGATCTCGGCACTGCTCGCCTTCATTCGCGGTTTCGTGCACGAAGTCCTGTCGGTGGCCGCCTGGGCCGGCGCGCTCGCCGCCGCCACCTATGGCCTGCCTTACGCCCGCCCCTTCGCCCACAAGATCATCCCGTTCGGCTGGGCCGCCGACGCCGCCGCCGCCACCGTGATCTTCCTGGTGGTGCTGATCGTGCTGGGGATGATGAGTCACGCCATCGCCATGCGCATCCAGAAGAGCGCGCTCAACAACCTCGACCGCACCCTGGGCTTCGTCTTCGGACTGGGGCGCGCTGTGCTGATCCTGGGCGTCGGCCTGATCGTGGTGGACTGGCTAACCGATCGCGAGCGCCCCATATGGGTGCGGAGCGCGAAGACCCTGCCCATCATCGAGAGCGCCGCCACCGGTATCAAGGCCGTTGTCCCGGCCTCTTTCATGGCGCCGGCGGATGCGGCGCGGGAAGCCTCGCGCAAGGCCGGAACCGCCGCGGACGCCAAGAAGACCTTCGACCGCTTGGCCACGCCAGCCGCGGCCCAGGAAAAAGACGGAAAAGAGGGTGGTCCCGCGAAGGAAACCACCTATCAAAACAACGAGCGGCAGGATATGGAACGCCTGCTCCGGAGCACCGGCGATGCTGACGCCGCGAAGGCACCGGCCAAGGAGCCAGAGACGCCCCATGAGTAAGGCCCCCTTGAACGAAGACACCATGCCCACGACTCACCCCTTTATCTCGGACGCGGGTGAGCCCGAAGATGGCGATCACCTGAAGGAAGAATGCGGGGTCTTCGGCATCATCGGCGATCCGGAAGCCGGGCCGCAGGCCGCGCTGGGGCTGCACGCTCTGCAGCATCGCGGCCAGGAAGCCGCCGGAATGGTCACCTACGACGGCCGCCAGTTCAACAGCCACCGCGGCATGGGCCAGGTGGCCGAGAACTTCGGCTCGGAAGCGGTCATGGGCCGCCTGCTGGGTGACATGGCCATCGGCCACACCCGTTACGCCACCACCGGCGGGACTATCCTGCGCAATGTGCAACCGCTGTTCGCCGAGCTCGAACCCGGCGGGTTCGCCATCGCCCACAACGGCAATCTCACCAACGCGCTGACCTTGCGCGGCGAACTCAAGAAGCGCGGCTGCCTGTTCCAGTCCACGTCGGACACGGAAGTCGTCATTCACCTCATGGCCATCAGCGACGAGTCCACCTTCGAGGACCGCCTGGTGGATGCCCTGCGCCAGATCGAGGGCGCCTATTCCTTCGTCTGCCTCACACCCACGTCCGTGATCGGCGCGCGCGATCCGCTGGGCGTGCGCCCCTTGGTGCTGGGCCGCCTGGATAACGCCTGGATCCTGTGCTCGGAAAGCTGTGCGCTCGACATCATCGGCGGCGAGTTCGTGCGCGATGTGGAGCCCGGTGAGGTGGTGATCCTGTCGCGCAACGGCGCGGTGCGCAGCCTGAAGCCGTTCCCGAAGCAGCACCCGCGCTTTTGCATCTTCGAGTACATCTACTTCGCGCGCCCCGACACGGTTAGCGAAGGCCACAGCGTCTACGAGGTGCGCAAGCGCATCGGCGAGGAGCTGGCCAAGGAAAGCCCGGTGGACGCCGACATCATCGTGCCGGTGCCGGATTCGGGCGTGGCCGCCGCGCTGGGATTCTCGGCCGTTTCGGGCGTGCCGTTCGAGATGGGCATCATCCGCAGCCACTACGTCGGCCGCACCTTCATTCAACCCACCGACAAGAGCCGCCATTCCAGCGTGCGCCGCAAGCACAACCCCAACCGCGCCGTGCTCGACGGCAAGCGCGTGGTGCTGGTGGACGACTCCATCGTACGCGGCACCACCTCGAAAAAGATCGTGGAAATGGTCCGCCAGGCCGGCGCCACCGAGGTGCACATGCGCATCTCGTCACCGCCCACCGCGCATCCGTGCTTCTTCGGCATCGACACGCCGGACTACGACAAGCTGCTGGCCGCGCAGCACGACGTGGCCGGTATGGCGCGCCTGCTGGGGGTCGATAGCCTGGCCTTTATCTCCCTGGACGGCCTGTACAAGGCCATGGGCGAGCCGGGCCGCGACGCCACCCATCCGCAGTTCTGCGACGCCTGTTTCACCGGCTCCTACCCGCTGCCCTTGACCGACCGCCAAGCGGGCGGCCAGCCCAAGCAGCTTTCGCTGCTGAACGAACCGGTCTAGCGATCATGTCTTCTGGCCGTCTCGCCGGGCGCATCGCGCTCGTCACCGGAGCCTCGCGCGGGATCGGCCGGGCCGTAGCCCTGCGGTTCGCCCAGGAAGGCGCCCATATCATCGCCTTCGCCCGCACCCAGGGCGGCCTCGAGGAACTCGACGACGAGATCTTCAAGCTCACCGGCGCCCACGCCACCCTGGTAGCTGAGGACATCACCAAATTCGAGAAGCTCGACCAGACCGGCGGCGCGATTTTCCAGCGCTGGGGCAAGCTCGATATCCTGGTGGCCGCCGCCGGCATGCTCGGCCAGCTCTCGCCCATGCCGGTCTATACGCCCAAAATGTGGGACAACGTCATGGCGGTGAACCTGACCGCCAACTGGCGCCTGATCCGTTCGCTCGATCCCTTGCTGCGGCAATCCGATTCGGGCCGCGCGATCTTCGTCACCTCGGGCGTCGCCCGCGACGCGCAGATGTATTGGGGACCTTATGCCGTCTCCAAGGCCGCGCTGGAACAGATGGTGCGCACCTACGCCGCCGAAGTGGCCCACACCAAGCTCAAGGTCAACATCCTCGACCCCGGGCGCGTGCGGACCAAGATGCGCGCCCAGGCGTTCCCCGGCGAAGACCCCAACATCCTGCCCACGCCCGAGTCCATCACTGGAACGTTCGTGGACCTCGCCGCCGCCGACTGCATGCGCAATGGCGAGCTGGTGAAGGCTTACTAGAGCCTTGTCGTTGAGCGCGCCTCACCCGCGCGCGTAAAAGCCCTCGGCATTTACCACCGGTGAACGCCATTTCCCTTGGAGGTGCCGTCACGCCGGAGAATTTGTGGCGGGGCCGGTCATCCGCGGCGCTACTTATTGGGGGCGGGGGGCGTTGAGACTGAGAACGGGCGCCCCATGGTATCGCGGCAATTATCAGCTTATCGCGGCGAGCTTTCGGCCAAAGAGGTGGCTGACGGCATCAATACCGCTATTCGCAACGCGAAGCGCCTGGCCGCTGACGCGAAGCTGATGCTGGACGCCAAGCGCTACCCCACGGCGGCATCTCTTGCCATCATCTCCATCGAGGAAACCGAGAAAGTCTCCACCTTGCGCGCCATGTCCGTGGCCCAGAGCAAGGACGAGCTTGCCCAGGCCTGGGAGGATTATCGCGGCAACCGCCCCCAGGGCACCGCCTGGATCGCCGCGGAGTTGGACGCCAAGGGGGCTGGCCATCTCTCGGGCTTCAGCGAAGCCATGGAGAAGGACGACCACCACCCCGGCATGCTTGCCATTCTGAAGCGCCTGGGAGTGCATACTGAGTGTTACCGCAAAGGGTATTGGTCCGAGCCGGCGGTGGTGATCGACGCCAACGCCGCCGCCGTGCTGGTGCGCATCGCCGAACAGGCCTGCGCCAAGAACGAAATCAGCGACCGCGAGATCGCACTCTGGGTGGAGCATGTGGGCCCCGCCTGGCATTCCTCAAAAATGCCCGACGCCCTGCTCAAGTGGGCCCAGGCCAAGGAAGAGGAAGGCCTGATCAAACCCAACGAAGACGATATGCAGCGCATCGGCGTAGACATGCTGGACGCGTCCTCCGCCGACGACGAGCGGCGGAAGAAGTGCCGGCACTAAGGCAGATCGCGGGCCATCAGCACGGCGGCGAGCGGGATCAGCGCCAGGAGCAGCCATTCCAGTTTGATGAATAGGCGTACGCGTTTGATCTGATCCGCCGGCGGCTGGAAGCGGGCCTTGGCGGTGAGTTCCTTGCGCCAGGCGAAGAACGCCAATGTCGGCGGCACCGACGCGAGACCCGCGCCG
Source organism: Fidelibacterota bacterium (assembly GCA_947475365.1). Classification (GTDB taxonomy): domain Bacteria; phylum Pseudomonadota; class Alphaproteobacteria; order Rhodospirillales; family Rhodospirillaceae; genus SHVO01. Next base: position 11,357 of record CANJOI010000015.1, read on the forward strand.
AAGAACAGCGCCATCTTCACCCAGAACACCGGGTTGCCCCAATAGTAGTCGATGCCCTTGAGGCCCCAGGCGACGCGCGCGCCGCCGGCGCCGAGGATGAGCAAGGCCGACAGCCCAAGGCCCAGGTCGATCCTGTTGAGACGTTCGATGGGCGTGGGCGTGGTGGAGAGAAGCGCGGTCTGCATGGCCAGCACCGCCACCAGGCAGCCGATCCCGAAAAAGTGCAGGAAGGCGAACACGGCGTCGATGACCATCGCGGTCTTCTCCTTAGTCGTCGTCGAAGGGGTTCTTCGGCTTGCGCAGGTAGATGCGGATCGGCACGCCGTCGAGGCCGAAGGTGTCGCGGATGCCGTTGGCGAGGTAGCGCATATACGCCTCCGGCAGATCGCCGGGGCGGGTGGAGAACATCACGAACGTCGGCGGCCGGGTCTTGGGCTGGGTCATGTAGCGCAGCTTGATGCGCTGCTTATGCGATGACAGCGGCGCCGGATGCGCGCGGGTGGCCGACGCCAGCCAGCGGTTCAGGGCCGCCGTGGGGATGTGGGTGTTCCACGTCTTGTGCACGGCGAACACCGCCTCCATCAACGCCTCGACGCGTTGGCCGGTCTTGCCGGAGATGGTCACCACCGGCACGCCGCGCGCCTGGGTTAGCGAATCCGCCAGGCGCTCGTTCACCGTTTCCAGAACGGTGCGCTTTTCCTTGATCGCGTCCCACTTGTTGACCGCGATCACCAGCGCGCGGCCTTCGTCGATCACATGGCGCGCGATCGTCAGTTCCTGGGTTTCCAGGGGCGCTGAGGCGTCGATCACCAGCACGACCACTTCGGCCATGCGGATGGTGCCGAAGGTTTCGCCCACCGAGAGCTTCTCGACGGCGTCAGTGACCTTGGCGCGTTTGCGCACGCCGGCGGTGTCGACGAGGCGGATTTTCCGGCCGCCATATTCCCAGTCCACTGGGATGGAATCGCGGGTGACGCCCGGCTCAGGCCCGGTGAGAAGGCGATCTTCACCAATCAAACGGTTACAGAGCGTGGACTTGCCGGTGTTGGGCCGCCCGACGATGGCGAGCTGCAGCGGCCGGGCCGCGGCGGCGGCGGCGGCGGCGGCCCCCGCGGCGTCAATCTTCTCGGCGTCCATTTCGTCGAACAGCGCGCCGTCGGTGTCCACTTCCTCGGGGGCGTCTTCGTCTTCCGGATCGCCGGTGCCTTCCGGCGCATAGGGCAGCAAGGCTTCGTAAAGCGCATCGAGGCCCTGGCCGTGTTCGGCGGAGATCGCCACCGGTTCGCCCAGGCCGAGCGAATAGGCCTCCAGCACCGCGCCTTGGGTATTTTTCGCCTCGGTCTTGTTGGCGACCAGGATCACCGGCGTGTTGGACCGGCGCACCAGCTCGGCGAAATGCGCATCCAGCGGCATTACGCCGGCGCGCGCGTCGATCACCAGGAGCGCCACATCGGCGTCGGCGATGGCCTTCTCGGTCTGGCCGCGCATGCGACCTTCCATGGTGTCCTCGGCGCCGTCCTCGAAGCCGGCGGTGTCGATGACGCGGAATTCCAGCGGCCCCAGCTGGGCGTTGCCGTAACGGCGGTCGCGCGTGACGCCGGGGCGGTCATGCACCAGGGCTTCGCGGCGGCCCACCAGGCGATTGAACAGCGTGGACTTGCCGACATTAGGGCGGCCGACGATGGCGACCGTCATATCGCCGCCGGTGCTGGCCGTGGCCTTGCGCGACGACCGCTTGCGCTGCACCACATCCGTGTTGGTGTAGCGCTGCCGGACTTTTTTATTGGAGATATTGCGCGCCATAGTCGTCTCTCATTCTTGCCGCAGGCGCACGCGGCCGTGGTTTACCGGTAGGCCGCGAGCTGGCCGTCGTCGTCGAGCAGGTACATGGTGCTATTGGCGAACACCGGCGTCAGGCTGGCGGAGCTATCCAGTTCCACCTTGCCCAGCACCGCGCCGGAATAGGGCGACAGCGACAGGGCTTCGCCGTTGGAGCCCACCAGGATCAGGCGGTCGGAGGCCAGCGCCGGACCGGCCCACACGATGCGGTCCTTCTTGCGCTTTTCATTGCCGAAAGCCGGCAGCTGCGTCACCCACACGATACGCCCGGTGCGGGCGTCAACGCAGATGGCTTCGCTGTCGATGGAGACGGCGTAGAGGAAGTCGCCCGCGACCCAAGGCTCGTGGATGCCCGCGACCGGCACTTCCCACAGGCGCGAGCCGGTGCGCAGATCGATCGCCACCATGACGCCCGACTGGCCCACGGCGTAGACGCGGCCCTTGTCGATGACCGGGCGGCCCGAGATATCCGGCAGGCTGGCGGCGGCTTCCGTGCGGCGCGTCGCCACCACGTTCTCCAGCCACAACTGGGTGCCCGAGTCAGTGCGCAGCGCCACCAGTTCGCCGGTGGTCAGTGCCGCCACCACCACGCCGCCGTCCACGGCCGGCGCGGTGCCGCCCAGGATCACGGTCGGGGTCGAGGCGCCGGCGTAGGTCCACAATTTACGTCCATCGTTGGCGGCCAGCGCGACCACTTGGTTTTCCAGCGTGATCACGAACACGCGTCCGCCGTTGACGGTGGGGGCGGACCGGATTGGGGTGTCGACGCCCGTACGCCACAATTCCTTGCCGGTGTTGGCGTCGAAGGCCACCACTTCCGCCGCGCCGGTGGTGGCATAGAGCTTTCCGGCGTCCACCGATAACGCACCGCCCAGGAAGCGGGAGGGCCCGCCTTTCCACGGCAGGAAGCTGAAGCGCGACTGCTTGGACTTGGGCGCGGTGATGGCGCGCCACAGGCGCTTGCCAGTCTTGGAATCGAACGAGGTGATCTCGCCGTCGGAATCCATGGTGAAGATCTTGCCGTCGGCGACGATCGGTTCCGCGAACACATGGTTGCGCAGGTCCGTGCCTTCGCCGATGCCGGCTTCCCAGACTTTCTTGGGGGCGTCCGCCATCACCAGGTGATGCATGGCGTGGTGCGAGAAGCCGCCGGCGCCGGGCCAGGCCGGCGTGTCCAAAGGCTGCGGCAGGATGATGCGGATGTCCGTGGCCTCAAGGCTGGGGCGCAGCTGGCGCTCCATGGCGAGCACCGAGATGCGCGTGCCGGGCAGGACTTTCTTGCTGTCCTTGCCGCTGAACAGATCCCCCATGGTGTCGCAGGCCGTGAGACCTGCGGCGAGCGCGATCATCGAAACGGCGAGGGCAATGCGGCGGGCAACGGGGGTCATATGATGAACCTTGAACGGACTATTTCTTAGCGGGAGCAGGCACGGCGCCGGCGGGCGCTTTGACCGGCACCGGCCCAGCGGACGGCGGCGGCGCGGCATCGGCCGGCTTGTACATGGCGGCGAGGTCGGTGGCGCGCTGACGCACGCCGGAGGGCGCGGTGGGGTCGCCCAGGATACGCTGCAGCAGATCATAGGCCTGCTTGGTGTTGCCCTGCTTGGCCGCGAGCAGCGCGGACATCTCGAGCGCCGAGAAGCTGAAGGCGTTCTCCGAATTGGTGACGGGCTGCAGCGCCGCTTCGAGGGTCTTGGGGTCGGCGGTGTCCAGGCTATGCACGGCCCGCAGCACCGTGGCGAGATCGCGGAAGGCCGGGTCGATGGCGCCGTCGGCGGCGATCTCGGTGTAGATCTTCACCGCGCCGGCTTCGTCCTTCTTCTGCAGGAGCGCCGCAGCCTCACCCAGGCGCGAGAGTACAGTATAACCACCGGCGAAGCGGCGGCTTTTGAGGCCGGAGAAACCCTTGAGCGCCTCGTCCGGCTCACCGGCATCGAGATGCTTGGCGGCGGTGTCATAGGCGAGCGCGATATCGCCGCGCTCCTTGGTCTCGTATTGGCGGTAGAACTGGAAGCCGACCACGCCCAGGATCAGGGTGACGGCGAAAACGAACATCGTGCCGCTGTACTTTTTCCAGATCTTGGAAAGCTCCTCCTCACGGATATCGGACTCGATCTCCGACATCAGGCCTTCCAGCTCGTGGTCGGTCTTGTCTTCGACGGGGGGCTTGGTGGTGGTGGGGGTCTTGGCCAAGGAAGCGGTCCTTTTCGCGGGCTCTCGAGCGCTGGGCCGCGATCCAATATGCGCCCCAGCCAGCGGGGCCGCACCATAAAGAACCGACCGCCCGGTGGCAATTCAAAGGACGCCGTGAACGGGTGATTCGGGGGCCTTAAAACCTTGGATTTACAAGGACCTGACGGCAGCTTTCAGCCGCGGGGACCGGGCGGGAGGCCGGCCTCCCGTTTTAGGGTTTGTTAACCCCCGCCCGGCACAGTCCTGCCGAGCTCCCAAAAGGCCGCGCGCCGCAGAGGAAACGCCATGGTTGCCCGCTTCGCCCCGCTCCGTCTTCAGAAGGCCAAAATCGGTTACGCCGCAGGCGTGGTGGGTCTTTACGCCGCGGGCATGGCCATTACCGCCCTGGCCCTGTGGGGCTGCAGCTCCGACACGGACCGGATCTACGCCCAGGCCTTCGGCTACCAGTGCCATAACGCCGACACCAGCCTCGGCGACACCCTGTGCAAAAACCGCCCCGCCGGCCGCGGACAGGAACATGTCAGCCGCTATTGCTATAAGACCCTTGCCGACGCCAACTGCTTTGACCGGCCGGACCAGGACCGTAAAAACCAGGCCTTGGGCTCCTCCGGCTACTAATCCGGCGCCCGCGCTGCCGCTCTCCTCCTGTTTGCACGCCGCCAGCGCTTGTTACCCGGCGCGACCGGCTTCTTGAACCTCCGGCGGGACTCTGAAACACTATCGTCATGCGTCAGGATGTTTCAGTTTAGGGGCCGCCGTTGGGGAACCTCGTTGTTCACCTCCAGGACTACCGATCAGCTGGGCGTAAGCCCGCCGCCCTTTTCTTCACCCGCGCCGAACTCTCACGCCTGCTAGGACTGTACGCCAGCCGCGTCATCAAGGGGGAATGGCGCGATTACGCCATCTGTTCTTCGCCTGAGTCCGCGAGCTTCATGGTGTTCAAAAGTGCCCGGGAAAATCCCCAATACGTGATCTCGAAATTGGGTAAAGCCGACGGCCGCAAGGCCGCGCGGGCGGGGCGCTATGTGGTCACCAGCCGGGAGTGCCGGTTGAGCCAGGGCCACTCGCTGGATGACGTACTGGCCTTGTTCAACCGGCCCTTAGGCTTGGTCAGCGGCTGAACAAGAATCCCGAACTGGATTGTTTCTTGCGCAACAAAACTGCCGGAGACCGGCGGGTATTTTGGTGCGCGGATTATTTTGCCGGGACAAAAAACCCGGGGAACATCGGACCGGGTAGCGCGTTGGGATAGGTGTTCTGGTGCGTCCCCAGCCCCAACCCCCGGAGCAAGCACCGAACCCCAACGCCCCTCCGCTGCCCCCCCCCCCCCCAGCGGAGGGGTATTTTCTGTCTGGGATCAGCTCAATTTGCGCAGCAAATCGACGCGCATCGGCCGCTGAAAGTCGGCGCCCTTCGACGTCATATGCTGCTTGAGCTGTTTTTCAACCGCCTCGCGCTGCGCGGCGGAGAGGGTGTGTTTCGTGTGCGTGGTTTGGATAAACCGCGCCTCGAAATCCGCGAAGTCCTGCACATGCAGCGGCGTCAGGAAAAACTTCTCCGTCACCAGCGCCATGCCGCCGGAGGCCACCACGGTTTCCAGCGCCGCGAACGCCGCAGCGCGCGCCTCGCGTTCGTCATTGAACAAGCGGATGATGGCGTTGAAGGCGCCGACATAGGGCGGTTCGGCGACGTAGAGCAGCCCGCCGGGAAGCAGCACGCGGCGCACCTCGCGCATGGCCTGGGCCATGTCACCCTGAGGCACATGGTGCAGCGACATCATCATCAGCACGATGTCGAAACTCTCGTCCTCGGCGGGGATGCGTTCGGCGCCGCCGAGACCAAATTCCAGATTGGGAAGCGGTGGCTCGGCGAGGTTCGCCTCATGCTGCACGGTATCGACCTCGAGGCCCACCACATGCGCGCTCTTATGGGCCTTGGCGATGGCGCGGCTGACCGCGCCGTTGCCGCAGCCAAGATCCAGCACCCGCGCGTCCTTGAAATCCAGGAGTTCCTCGTAAACGGCGGCAGTGTCGAGCACCGGCGCGCCGCGGGGATCCCATTGCTGCATTTTGTCTGCCATGTATCGCTCCTGCGGCGAGGTCTATAGACCGGACCGCACCCCGGCGATAGGGGCATCACCTTGCGAGGACAGCTAAATCGCCGCGCAAGGTGTGCGGCGCCGCAAGGCGCTTTTCGAGTGTCCTGTGATGGCGCTTCCACATCGGCACGGCACGCGCGAGCAGCGTGCGCCCCGCGGGCGTCAACGCCAGCAAGCGCCCGCGCCGGTCCTTGGGGTCAACCGTCACCTTCACCAGCCCGCGCCTCTGCAACGGTTTAAGCGCCGCGGTCAGCGTCGTGCGGTCCATGGCGAGCAGATCGGCCACCGGCCCCATGGGCGGCGGGCTTGGCCGGTTCAGCGCCATCAGCAGCGAGAACTGCCCGTTGGTCAGGTCCAGCGGTTGCAGGACCTCGTCGAAGACTCGCGCCAAAGTCCGCGCCGCACGCTGGACCGCGAGGCACAGACACGTGTCCCGCACCAGGAGGGTGGTTTCGAATGACACATCTTTGAAGACCGCAGGCATTAAGCGGTTAATATGTTGACATCAACCTATTTGGTCAAGTTCAATGGCGCCTGAAAATCAAAATGCAGGGAGGCGCACGGATGGCCAACGGTTTCTTCTGGTATGACGTCATGAGCAATGACGTTCCCGGCACCGCGACGTTCTATACCGACGTGGTTGGCTGGGGCACGGACAAGCAAGGTCCGGACTACCACTTGTTCACTGTCGAAGGCCAAAGCGTGGCCGGCTTTATGGCGCTGCCGCCGGACGCCAAGGCCACGGGCGTGCCGCCGTGCTGGATGGGCTACATCGCGGTCGACGACGTGGACGCTGCGGCGGCCAAGGTCCAGAGCCTCGGCGGCAAGATCCACAAGCCGCCCCAGGATATCGAAGGCGTTATCCGCTTCGCCGTGGTGGCCGATCCCGGCGGCGCCGGGTTCATCATCGCCAAGGGCCTCATGCAGAGGGAGATGCCCAAATTCCCGCCCGGGACCACCGGCACCGTGGGCTGGCATGAGCTTTACGCCGCCGACGGCAAGGCCGCGATGGAGTTCTACGAGAAAGCGTTCGGCTGGACCAAATCCGACGCGCTGGATATGGGCCCCATGGGCGTCTACCAGATGTTCAAGACCGGCGGCGAATTCGCCATGGGCGGCATCATGACCAAGCCGCCGGCCGTGCCGGTGCCGCACTGGGGCTTTTACATCAACGTGCCCGCCATCGACGCGGCGGTGGAGCGCGTGACCAAGGCCGGCGGCAAGATCATCAACGGCCCCATGGAAGTCCCGGGCGGCCAGTGGATCATCCAGGGGATCGACGCCCAGGGCGCGTTTTTCAACCTGGTCGCGTCCAAGCGCTGAGGGTTCCGCGGCGCGGCACGGGCGCTATCCGCGCCAAGGCGCATTTTGGCGCGGATAACAATCGCGTGTGCCTGCGCACCTGTGGTTCCGCGGGTCAGGTTTTGCTGATCCAATCGCCGTCGTGGCGCGTTTCGTCCTGCAGTATCAACTGTTGCAACGGAACGCCGATTTGGCCCCCATTCTCTTACCCCTCCTCCTCTTCCTGATATCCGTGGCCACCGCGACGGCCGCGCGGGCGGAAGAATCTCCCGCGTCCTGGAACCTCTTGTCAGCCAAGGACTGGCGAGTCTCGGCCGGGCCGGGCGTCCTGGTGGGGCCGCGCTATCCGGGGGCCGCGCGCTATCGCGTGCTACCCATACCGGCGATCGAGGCGCGCAATGGCAATGTCTTCTTCAGCGGCCGCGATGGCCTGGGCGTGGACCTGTTCAACGCCGGCGGGTTCCGCGCAAGCACCTCCGTATTCGCGCGCTTCGGCCGCGGCGTGTCCGACGACCCCAAGCGTCTCGCGGGCCTTCCCGATATCGATGCCGCGCCGCAAATCAGGCTGATCGCCGAACAGTCCTGGGATCAATTCAAGGTGCGGGGCGCCGTCAACCGCGACATCGGCGGCGGCAACGGAACCACCCTGGATCTGGATGCATCCGTCTCCACCCGGCTCGGCAACCGGGTCATCCTCTCGGCAGGGCCGCAACTGGCCTTCGGTGACACCAAGTTCAACCGGACCTATTTCGGAGTCGCTAAATCGACCGCGACACGGCCGGCGCATATCGCCGGTGCCGGCCTTTACGAGGCGGGCGCCGGGGCCAGCCTGATCACGCGGCTGGACGCGCGCTGGACAGGTGTAGCGACAGCGGCGGTCACGCGGCTTGTGGGCGCGGCCGGTCGCAGCCCGGTGGTCGGCGCCCAAACCCAGGTCACCGGCGGAGTCTTTCTGTCCTACGCCTTCCAAGCGCCTGATCCAAACGGGCGCGGCCGGCGTTATCCTTGATGACCGTCCTCCAGCAATATGAGTTGATGCCATGACCCTGCTTTGCGCCTACGCCGCGACGCTGGTGCTGTTCCTGGCGGCGGATATGGTCTGGCTGGGCACGATGACCGGGCGGTTTTACCGGCCCATCCTGGGCGATCTGTTACTGGCCAAGCCCAACCTGATCGCCGCCGGCGTGTTCTACTTCGCTTATCCCCTGGGGGTCGTGATCTTCGCGGTCCTGCCGGCGCTGCGCGGCGGCGGCTGGCAGCAGGCGGCCTTGTGGGGCGGATTGTTCGGGCTATTCACCTACGGCACATATGACCTGACCAACCAGGCCACGCTGCGCAATTGGTCCACCGCCCTCACGGTCGTGGATATGACCTGGGGCGCGGTGCTGGGCGCCTTCGCCGCCGCCGGCGCTACCTGGATCACGGCCCGCGTCGTTTCCTGAAGGTATCCCGCGCGCGGATGTCAGCCGCGCTTCGGCGGCTTTAACTGTTTAGCCGCGCTGCGGCGACTTTAACTGTTTAGCCGCGCTTCGGCGGCAGGGGAAAAAAAGCGCTGGTGCGCATGCGGTAGACGGCGAAGGCAGCGGCCCTGGTACGCATCAGATGCGTCTCCAGCGGCGGAATACCGGACACCATCACCAGCAGCCAGTACATCCACGCCGGCGCCGCCAGCGCCACGTAGCCCACGGTGTAGCCGCCCGCGGGAACGATCGCGAGCAACGGGTACGCCAGCCAGCACACCCATTCAAAGAAGTAGTTGGGGTGGCGCGACCAGCCCCACAGCCCCCGGTCGCAAATACGGCCGCGATTGGCGGGGTCGGCCTTGAAACGCCGCAGTTGATAATCAGCCACCGCTTCACCCAGCACGCCCAGCGCGAACACCGCCGCCGCGAGGACATCACCGGTCGCGGGGAATGGCGCCGGATTGCGGGCGGCGATCAGGATTGCACCCGCCAGAAGGAGGCTGACCGCCGCCTGGGACTGTGCGAACCAGAACAGCCGCCGTCCCGCGTCCGCGCCCCACTGCTCCATGAGGTCGCGGTAACGCGGATCGTCCCCGGCGCCGGCGGTGCGCACCGCGAGGTGCAGGCCAAGGCGCGCGGACCACAGGGCAACGAACGCCGCCACGGCCACCGCGCGCGCGCCGTTGCCATAGCCCAGGGCCAATGCCGCGGCGACCACGCCGAGGCTGAACGTCCAGGTGACGTCGATCCAGCCCGAATTGCCCGTCGCCCGCTGGACAGCCCACGCCGCCGCCATGGACGCCGATAGCACGGCGCCCGCGCCCAACAAAACCAGGAGGAGTTCGACCATACTCAGAAACGGATAAAGGGCTGGAAGAGACGGCCGAGGAGGCCGGGCAGCTCGAGCGCGCCCTGCATCGCCACCAGGCTGATGCACGGGCCTTCGCTGCCGATTTCGATGTCGTGGGAAATATCGGGTGTCCCGAGATCGAAATCCCCGGCGGCATAGCGTTCCCCGCCGTGGCTGAAACTGCCCGCAAGCACGCAGGTCATTTCAAATCCGGTGTGCGAATGGCTGATGAACTTCGCCCCGGCCCGCGACCTCAACAGGAATACACGCGTGGCGGAGGAGGGATCGAGCCCAAGACGGCGCATATGTAAACCCGGCGCGACCCAAGACCAGCCGCCCGCGGGAAGACGGCGCACGAAATCCGGCAACCCCGGCACATCGGAAAGACCCGGCGCCGGTTGCGGCGCGGCGGCTGGCACGGGTTGATCGAGCCGCGCCCTCACCCGCGCGAAAGCATCCGGCGCGAGCGCGTCGGGTTCGGCGGTGTCCAGCATCGCGCCGCCGAGATGCTCCACAGCGCGCACGCGCGCGCGGCACGCCGCGCAGTGCGCAAGATGGGTCGCGGCCGCGATATGCTGTCCGTGATCGAGCGTGCCGGCAGCGAAAGCGGTCAACAGATCCGGCGATGGATGGTGAGAAACGGTCATGCGAGATCGTCCAGGAGCAGGCGCAGCTTCGCCATGGCCAGGCGCAGGCGCGACTTGACGGTGCCGAGCGGAATGCCCAGGGCCGTGGCGATCTCGCCGTGGGCTTTTTCCTGGTAAAACGACAGCTCCACCACGCGCACCTGCTCAGGCGGCAATTCCGCCAAAGCTTGGCGCACCCGCGCCTCCGCCTGGGCGCCCGCGACGGTGTCGTCGGCGGCGGGGCCGCCGTCCATGAGGAACTCTGCGTCGATGTCGACGGGCAGGTTCTTTGCTTCGCGGCGCAGCGCATCGATGCGAAGGTTGCGCGCGATGGTGAAGATCCAGGCGCTGGCGCCGGTGGTGGCGGGGTCGAACAGCGCGGCCTTGCGCCACACCGCCAGCATGACCTCCTGCGCCAGTTCCTCGGCCGCGGCATCGCCGGCGCCGGACCGGCGCATAAAGGTTTTGATGCGGGGCGCGAAATGCCCAAACAGGCGCGCGAAAGCGGCCCGGTCCTGGTGCGCGGCGATGGCGCCCAGGTAGCGCGACCAGTCGGGTGCGCCGGCGTCATGCATGGCGCACCGCACTGGGGGGCAAAAAGGCGCGAAAACCGCCAGAGGAAGCTTCAGGGCGACCGTCATACCCCTGTGAACGGGGCCCGCCGGCCCCTGGATCACACGGGGGTGGATCACGGTTATCCTGGCGCGGCGCGCTGGCCTGTGATCCAACGGCGCGGCGGCTGCGTTTCCCCAGAACAATGGCGGCGAATCCACGTGACATTAGTAAAGTATCGGGTCTGACGCCCGCCACCGCCAGCAGCAAGTCTGGAACGGCCCCGCGCCTGAAGATCGCGGTGGTCGGTAGCGGCATTTCCGGCTTGTCCGCGGCGTGGCTGCTGCGCGACCGCCACGACGTTACGGTGTTCGAGCGCGACACGCGCCTGGGCGGCCATTCAAACACCGTCCGGGTTCCCGTGAGCGGGGGCGCTGCCATTGCCGTGGACACCGGCTTCATCGTCTTCAACCGGCGGACCTACCCCAATCTCACTGCCCTGCTCGCCCACCTCGACGTTCCGACGCAGGTGTCCGATATGTCCTTCGCCGCATCCTTGGACGGCGGTGGGTTCGAGTATTCCGGCGCCGACCTCGCCGGGCTGTTCGCGCAGAAGCGCAACATCCTGCGCCCGCGCTTTTGGGCCATGCTGCGGGACATCCGCAAGTTCTATCGCAACGCCGAGCAGCATGCGGCGGCGGCCGGCAGCGCGGATCTCACCCTGGGCGAGGTGCTGGATACCCATGGCTACGGCCCGGCGTTCCGCAACGACCACCTGTTACCCATGGCCAGCGCCATCTGGTCCTCGACCCCCACCGACATGCTGTCGTTCCCGGCCTTGGCGTTCATCCGCTTTCACGCCAACCATGGCTTGCTGCAGATCGACGACCGCCCGGCCTGGGAGACCGTCACCGGAGGCAGCATCACGTATGTGCGCAAGCTGGAGGAACACCTGAAGGGATGCGTGAGGCTCGGCGCCGGCGCCGCGCGTATCGAACGGGGCGAGGATTCGGTCCGGATCATCGACGCGTCCGGCCACGGCAGCAGTTTCGATCATGTCATTCTCGCTAGCCACGCCGACCAGGCCCTTGGCCTGCTGGCCGACCCGACGCCCATGGAAACCGCTGTTCTCGGCGCCTTCCGCTATCAGCGTAACCGGGCCACCCTGCACTCCGATCCGCGCTTCATGCCGAAGCGGCGCGGCGCCTGGGCGAGCTGGAATTATATTGGCGGCCACGGTCGCAAGAGTGATAGCGCGTGCTTTACCTATTGGATGAACCGCCTGCAGAATATTCCGGAGTCGACGCCGCTGTTCGTCACCTTGAACCCGCCGCGCGAGCCCACACCCGGCACCGTGCATTACGAAGAAACCTACGAGCATCCGGTGTTCGATTCCGCCGCGCTATCCGCGCAAAAAGCCCTATGGCATCTGCAAGGACGCCGGCGCACCTGGTTCTGCGGCGCCCATTTCGGCGCGGGATTCCACGAGGATGGCCTTCAGTCCGGCCTGGCGGTGGCGGAGGAACTGGGCGGCGTGCGCAGGCCCTGGACCGTGCCCAACGAGTCCGGACGCATCATCCTCTCGCCGGTGCCCGCGCGTGAGGTCTGGAACCCGGCCGCGTGAGCGCACCCGCGCTGTACGTCGGCGCGGTGATGCACCGGCGCCTCGCACCGCGCCGGCACCGCTTTCGCTATAGCGGATTCTGGCTGTTGCTCGATCTGGACGACCTCGACGGTTTGCGGCGGCACACGCGGTTTCTATCCCACAACCGCTTCAACCTGTTCAGCCTCCACGACCGCGACCACGGCGACGGCAGCGCCACGCCCCTCGGCGCGCAGATCCGCGCGCGCCTGACAGCGGCAGGCCTCGACCTTGGCGCGGGCAGCATTCGGCTCTTATGCATGCCGCGCACCCTCGGCCACTGCTTCAATCCGCTCAGCATCTATTTCTGTGATGACGCCCATGGAGCGCCGCTGGCGCTGGTGTACCAAGTTCACAACACCTTCGGCGGACGCCACAGCTACGTGATCCCCGCCGGACCCAGCGCCGTGCACCGCCAGTCCTGCGACAAGCGCTTCTATGTCTCGCCGTTCATGGAGATGGGCCTGCGCTATGATTTCAGCGTGACGGCGCCGGATGATCGACTGGTGATCGGCATCCGCGCCAGCGACCAGGGGGCGCCGGTGCTGTTTGCCTGTCTGACGGCCGCGCGGCGCGCGGTCACCGACGCGGCACTTCTCGGCCGGTTCCTGCGGATGCCGGCGATCACCCTGAAGGTGATCGCCGCGATCCACTGGGAAGCCCTGCGCCTGTGGCTGAAGGGCCTGCGGCTGGTGCCGCGCCCCCAATCTTAAATCAGCTTGGGGTCCATGCCCTTGCCGGAGATCTGGACGTCGAAGCCGTCCGGGTCGGTGATGTGGAAGCTGTTCTCGGTGTCCACGCGCGGGGTGTGGCCACGGCGCTTGAGTTCGGCCTCCACCGCCGCCTTGTCCCAGGTGTCGATGGTATAGGCGACGTGATCGATGGTGCCGGGCGCGCGGCCCTCGCGGGCGTTGCGCGCGACGATGAAGGAATTGCCGAATTCCAGGAAGCACTGGTTCTTACTGTTGTCGTGGGACACCTTCACGCCCAGCAGGTCGGCGTAGAAC
>CANJOI010000016.1 GCA_947475365.1 Fidelibacterota bacterium
GACCGCTTTGTCGCGGGGCCAGACTTCGCGCCGCGTCGGAAGGTCGGCCTTCACAATCTCATGCATCTTGGCTTCGATCTTGGGCAGATCGTCCAGGGTGAACGGCTGGTCGCGGGCGAAGTCGTAATAGAAGCCATTCTCGATGGCCGGGCCGATGGTGACCTGGGTGCCGGGGAACAGCTCCTGCACGGCTTCCGCCATGACGTGGGCAGCGTCGTGCCGCAGGAGTTCAAGGGCGTCCTCGTCCTTCTTGGTCACGATCGAGACGTTCGCATCGGTAGTGAGCGGGGTCAGCAGGTCCCTCATCTTGCCGTCGATACGAATGGCCAGCGCGGCCTTGGCGAGGCCTGGGCCGATGTCGGCGGCCAGGTCCGCGCCGGTGATCGGGCGGTCGAAACGGCGAACGCTGCCGTCGGGAAGGGTGATGGCGACCATCTCAAAGCTCACTGAAAGAGCGGATCCAGGAAAAGTGGAAGCCGGTTTTCCGTCCGGACCCGCGACCAATATTAAGAGAAGAAAAGCCCGCGGAATCTAGGGAGATTGCGGCTTAAGTCAAGGAAACCCGCGCGGTCTTGAGGACCCCGCCGGCTGGCCTTTGACGGCGGCGATGACCTCGGCGGCGGGGATGTCCGCCAGGCGCGGGCGGCGCAGGATGGTGACGGTGGTGCCGCGTTGCCCGACCAGCGCCGGGTCCGAGGCTTGGTCGTAGAGCACCACTGACCGGCACCCGGCCACCGCGGCGAGATGCATGATGCCGTTATCGGGGCCGACCGCCGCCGTGGCCGCCCAGGCCAGCAGGATCAGTTCGTTGAGCGAGCCTTTGCCCGACAGGTCGATGGTCGCCGGATTGTGGTCCGCCATGGCTTCGGCCACGTCGCGCCGGGGCGTGAGATCCACCAGCACCGGGCGCTGGCCTTCCGCCCCCAGCGCCGCCGCCAGCATGCCGTAATGCGCCGGCGACCATGGCTTATCGCCGGGGCCGGGCGTGGCCGCCACCATCACAAAAGGCTCGGTCATGCGGAACGGCAGGGTGAAGGACTGCACATAACGCGCAACCCACGACAGGTCGGGACGCAAGGTGGCGGGAATTCCCGCCACCTTCAACTGCGCGGCCCAACGGTCGGCGATATGCATGGCGCCGCGGCGCGGATCGGTATGGGCGAGCTGCGTACCGGGGATCGTGCCGGACCAGGCAATCTCCGCGCGCTCCTGGCGCAGGAGACCGTGCATCAGGCGGAACAGGAAAGAACTGTGGCTGTCGCAATCCAGGTCATAGACGCGGTCGAAAGGTGTGCCGCGCAGACGCCGGCGCAGATTGAGGAGATGGGGAACGTCCCAGCCGGCAACGGTGTCGTCGGTCCAGACGTCATCAAAATAGGGAACCGTCGATGCAAAAGCCGACGTTTCGGGCGCCGTAAGCACGATGACCGTGGCGCCCTGATGCGAGGCGCGGATCGACGCCATGGCGCCCAGCGCCGGAACGAAGCGGGCCAGGCCGCCGGTTGCGATAACCAGAATTCTCATGACGCCGCGGGCGCGCGCGCCAGGACCTCGTCGTAGACCGCGAGGGTCTTGGCGCACATGTCCGCCTTGGCGAACAGTTCGCGCGCGCGGGTAATGGCGGCGTCCGCCAATCGCACGCGCTCCCCTTGATTGAGCGCCAGCGCGCGTTCCAAGGCATCGGCCATGGACACCGGATCACCCGGAGTGAACAGCCAGCCGGTGACCCCCGGAATGATGATTTCCCCGGCGGCCCCATGGGACGGCGCCACCACCGGCCGGCCCATGGCTTGCGCTTCGGCGACCACGCGGCCGAAGGCCTCCGGCTTGGTGGAGGCGGAGACCACCACGTCGGTCGCCATATAAGCGGCCGGCAGGTCGCTGCAGTCATCGATGATCTGCACGGCCACGCCCTGTGACGCGGCATAGCGCTCGATATGCGCGCGGTAGGCCGTGCGGCCCTGGTCCTGGCCGACCATCAGGCAGCGGATATCGGTCGATCCGCCGCGCCGGCGTTTGAGTTCGGCCATGGCGTCGATCAGGACGTCGTGGCCTTTCCAGGCCGTGAGCCGCCCGGGCAGCATGATCACCGGCGCCGATTCCGGCAGATGCCATTTTGAGGTGACCTGAATCAGGCGTGTCGCCGAAACGCCGTTGGGGTCCAGCAGCTTCACATCGACGCCGCGATGGATGACACGGATGCGCCCCGGGTCCACCTTGTATTCGGTGATGAGATGATCGCGGATGAAATCAGAAATCGCGATCACGATCTCGCCCTGCGCCATAACGCGGTTGTAGAGCTTCTTGAGGCCGAAGGGCCCGAGCCCATAGGTGCCGTGAAAGGTCGTGATGAAATGCGCGCCTGTCTTGGCGCAGGCCTCTTTGGCGCTCCAGGCGGGCGCACGCGAACGGGCGTGCACGATATCGACCTGCTGGTCGCGGATCAGCGCCGCCAGGGTGTCGGCATTCCGCCGGATGGCGCGCGGATTTTTTGTGTCCAAGGGCAGCACGACATGTTCCGCGCCGACCCGTTCCAGTTCGCGCACCATGGGTCCGCCCGCGGACGCGACCAGGGCGCGCCAGCCCGCCTGCGCCAGCGCCTGCGCCACGTCCACGGTGCCGCGCTCGACGCCGCCGGTGACCAGCGAGGGCACCACCTGCAGGCAGGTTTTCCGGTGGGGTGAAGTTTCGGGGGTGGCCATAGATTCGCCGAACTGTGCGGGCTATTTAAGGGGCGTAACGTGTTCTAGCGCGGGAAACGATGAGGGGTTTGTAACACGCTCGCGCGCCCCCTCAGCCTATATTTTGCGCCGCAATCCGGTCCTTTAACCGCATGACTCATAAGACTCTCTCCCGCCCCGACGGCGCCACCATCGCGTACGAACAGCAAGCCCCGGCGCAGAATCAGGCCGGCCCCGGCGTGATCTTTCTGCACGGGCTGATGTCCGATCGCGGCGGCACCAAGGCGCGCACTCTGGCGGCGCACTGCGCGGCCAAGGGGTATGGCTATGTGCGCTTCGACATGTTCGGCCACGGCGATTCTTCGGGCCGGTTCGAGGACGGCGGCGTCGGCCGCTGGACCGAGGACGCGCTCGCGATCCTGGATCACGTCACAAGCGGTCCGCAGATCCTGGTGGGGTCCAGCATGGGTGGCTGGGTGACGGTGCGTGCGGCCACCGCGCGGCCGCATCGCATCGCCGGGGTGCTCGGCATCGCGCCGGCGCCGGATTTTACCGAGGACCAGATGTGGCCCGGCTTCTCGCCCGAGCAGCGAGAGCAAATCATGCGCGACGGCGTGGTCGAGATTCCCAGCGACTACAATGACGGCCCTTATCGCATCAGCCGCCACTTGATCGAGGACGGGCGCAAACATCTGGTGCTGCGCGAGGACATTCCGATCACCTGCCCTGTACGCCTGCTGCACGGACAGCGCGACACGGCGGTGCCGTGGGAACGCTCGCTGCTGCTGGCCGGCAAAATCAGCGGTAAGGATGTCGAGATTCATCTTATTAAAGACGGCGACCACCGGCTATCCGCGCCCCACGAACTCGCGCGCATCTGCACCATGCTCGATGAGCTGATGGCTTTGAGGACTGTCCAATGAAATATGCCTACGCGCTCCTGGGCGTCCTGGCGCTTTCGGCCCCGGCCATGGCGGCGGAGCCGCCGGGCGCCGGACAACTCAGCCCGGAGCCCGACCTCACCGATCCGGCGAAGACATATGACTCCTGCATTTTGTTGTCCAAGAGCCATCCCGATCAGGCACTGGAACTGGCGAGCAAATGGGGTGCCATCGGCGGCGGCGAGGGCGCGCAGCATTGCCGCGCGCTGGCGCTGATTGGTCTCAACGATTTTGGTCAGGGCGCTTTGGAGCTGGAGCAACTCGCGCAAAAATCCAAAGGCACGATAGGTCTGCGCGCCAACCTGCTGGAACAAGCCGGGCAGGCCTGGTTGATGCAGGGCGAGCCCACCCATGCCTACAACGCCCAGACCGCGGGCCTCAAACTGGTGACGCCGGATATGCCGCAATATGTGCGGCTGCTGGTGGACCGGGCCGCCACCTTGGCGGAAGGCGCGAAGTTCAAAGAGGCGATTGTCGACCTGGACGCGGCGCTTGAACAAAAGCCGGACAATGCCGATGCCCTGGCGTTTCGCGCCACGGCGCGGCGCAATCTGAAGCAGAACGATCTTGCGCTTGCGGATGCCGAGGCGGCCGTGAAGGCCGATCCCCGCAACGTGAATGCGCGATTGGAGCGGGCGAATATGTACAAACTGCTGGGGCGTATCAACGACGCGCGCCGGGACTGGGTGCTGATCCCGCAACTGGCGCCGGACTCAGACGCCGCCAAGGCCGCGCGCGCCGACATGGAACGCGCGGACGTGAAGCCTTAAAATCCCCGGCTAGAAATCGAGGTCGGTGTACACCGGCATGGGCGGCACGCCGGGGACGGTGTCCTTGAGCAGCGCGCGAAACGACGGGCGCGATTTCACGCGCACATACCATTCCTTCACCTCGGGATAATGCTCCCACGGCATGTCGCCGGAATAGTCCACCAGCGAGATGTTGGCCGCGGCCGAAAGATCGGCGATGGACAGGTGATCCCCCGCGAGCCAGCTGCGGCGCTCTTTCAGCCAGGTAATGTACTGCAGGTGCAGCTGGATATTCTCGCGGCCCGCGCGCAGGGCGCGGGAATCCGGCGCGGCGTTGGCGCTGACCCTGCGGGTGAGCTTCTCGCCGGCGATATGCTGGGTCACTTCCCAGTGGAACTTGTCGTCGAACCACGCCGCGAGGCGGCGCGCTTCCGCGCGGTCGCGGGCGGTGCGTCCGATCAGCGGCACATCGGGATAGACCTCGTCCAAATATTCGACGATGGCGCCTTGATCGCTGACCACAGTGTCATCCTCGTCCACCAGCACCGGCAGCTCACCGGTGGGATTGAGGCCGAGGAGGTCTTCATTTTCCCGCCAGGGTTCGATCACGCGTTCCTCGAACGCCAAGCGTTTCTCGCCCAGCACAAGACGGACCTTGCGGGCGGAGGCGACGAGGGGATGGTGGTAAAGAAGGCGCATGGACAGCCGCGGCTAGAGCGTGTCCAGGAAAAGTGGAACCCGGTTTTCCGACCGGACACGCGACAAAACAACGAGAGAACGAGCGGCTCTGTTTAGAAGATCAGCGCGCGATCTTCAATGTCCCGCGAGTGAAAGCTTAATCGGCGTTGGAGTAGATCGACTTGACCAGTTCCGTGAGCGTCACGCCGATCTTGTCGCCCGAGGTGATGACCACTTCGCCGCGCGCGATCAACACGTCGTTGGCGAAGATCTCCACAGGGTCGGACGTCTTCTGCTCCAATTCCACCACCGCGCCGCGGCCGAGTTTGAGCAGCTGGTTGACGCGCAGGTTGGCCTGACCGAGGACGACCGAAATATCGACGTCGACGTTGTAGATCGCTTGTTTGGAATCTTCTTCGTCGTTGCGCGCCATGATTTCGATCCGCTAGGGAGCTTTACTATGAGCCAAGCCGGGAATCCCGGCAATCGGGAGCACCCCGCCTCACCTTAAAAACCAATAGTTAAGGAGGGGTGTCCGGCCGGAGGCCGGCAGCCAAGAAAAGGGGCGCCGCCTTATTTCACGGCCTTCAGCTCCAGCGCAGCCGCCAGCAGGGCGCGGGTATAGGGATCGGCGGGATCGCTGAACACCTGGGCGGTGGCGCCCTTCTCCTTCACCACCCCATCCTTCATCACCAGGACAGAATCCGCCAGCGCCCGGACCACCCGGAGGTCGTGGCTGATGAACAGATAGGCGAGGCGGTATTTCTCCTGCAGCGCGCGTAACAGGTCCACGATCTGGGCCTGCACCGAGACATCCAGCGCACTGGTGGGCTCGTCCAGAACGATGAACCTGGGCCGCAGGACCATAGCGCGGGCGATGGCGACGCGCTGCCTTTGCCCGCCGGAGAATTCGTGGGGGTACCGGTCCTGAATGCGGGGGTCGAGGCCCACGTCCTGCAACGCGGCGGCGACCGCCTCTGTGCGTTCCGCCGGCGTGCCGATGCGGTGAACGGAAAGGCCTTCGCCGATGATCTGCCCGATGGACAAGCGCGGGCTGAGGGAGCCAAAGGGGTCCTGGAACACCACCTGCATATGTTTACGCAGAGGCCGCAGGTCCTTTGTGGGGATGCCGTCGATGCGGCTGCCTTCAAAGGTGATGGCGCCTTCGCTGCCGAGCAGGCGCAGGATCGCGAGGCCCAGGGTGGTCTTGCCGGAGCCGCTTTCCCCCACGATGCCCAGGGTCTGGCCGGCGCGCACGGTCAGCGATACGCCGTCGACCGCCTTGATGTGGCCCACCACGCGCCGGATCAGGCCGCGCTTGATGGGGAACCAGACCTTCAGGTCCGTGACGCTGACGACTTCGGGCGCGGTCTCCACCGCCACCGGCGGCGGGCCTTTGGGCTGCGCCGCCATCAGATGCTTGGTGTAGTCGTGGGTGGGCGTGGTGAAGACCTCCTTCACGTCGCCCTGCTCGACGATCGCGCCGTCCTTCATCACGCACACCCGCCCGCCCAGGCGGCGCACGATGGCGAGATCGTGGGTGATGAACAGCATCGCCATGCCGAGACGCTTCTGCAGGTCGGTCAGCAGCGCCAGGATCTGGGCCTGGATGGTGACGTCCAGGGCGGTGGTGGGTTCGTCGGCGATCAGGATGTCGGGCTCAAACGCCAGCGCCATGGCGATCATCACGCGCTGACGCTGGCCGCCGGAGAGTTCATGGGGCAAGGCCGACAGCCGCCGCTCCGCCTCCGGTAGACCCACCAACGCCAACAGCTCCAGAATGCGCGCGCGCCGCGCGTCGCCGGTGATGCCGCCGTGAATCTCCAGCACCTCGCCGATCTGCTTTTCGATGCTGTGCAGCGGATTGAGCGAGGTCATGGGCTCCTGGAACACCATGCCGATACGGTTGCCACGGATCGTGCGCATGACCGCTTCCGGTGCGCCCACCACTTCCGTGCCTTTGAATTTAATGCTGCCGGTGGGGTGCGAGGCGCGCGGGTAGGGCAGGAGCTGCAGCACCGATAGGGCGGTGACGGTTTTGCCGGAGCCGCTCTCGCCCACCAGGCTCAAGGTTTCGCCGCGCTCAAGGTGGAAGGACACACCTTTGACTGCCGCGACGGTATCGGCGCCGGTGGCGAAATGAACGCTGAGGTCCTTGACCTCGAGAAGTGGGGTATCTGCCATCAGCGGAAGGTCTTGCGCGGGTCGAGGGCGTCGCGCACCGCTTCGCCGATGAACACCATCAGGGTCAGCGTGATGGCGACGGTGAAGAAGCCGGTGATGGCGATCCAGGGCGCCTGCAGGTTCTCTTTGCCTTCACGCAGCAGCTCGCCCAGGGACGGCGAGCCCGGCGGCAGGCCGAAGCCCAGGAAGTCCAGCGACGTAAGCGCTACGACCGAGCCGGACAGAATGAACGGCAGGAAGGTGACGGTGGCGACCATGGCGTTGGGCAGCACGTGCTTGGCGATGACCATGCGGTCGCTCATGCCCAGCGCCTTGGCGGCGCGTACATAGTCGAAATTGCGCGCCCGGTAGAACTCGGCGCGCACCACGCCCACCAGGGCCGTCCAACTGAACAGCAGCAGCACGATCAGCAGTGTCCAGAAACCCGGCACGATCACCGAGGACACGATGATCAGGATGAACAGCTGCGGCAGGCCGCTCCAGATCTCGATGAAGCGCTGGAACAAAAGATCCGTAAGGCCGCCGAAGTAGCCTTGCACCGCGCCCGCGGTCACGCCGACGAAAGACGACACCACCGCCAGCACCAGGCCAAACAGCACCGAGAGGCGGAAGCCGTAAATCAGGCGCGCCAGTACGTCGCGGCCCTGCTCGTCGGTGCCCAGCATATTCACCGCTGACGGCGGGGCGGGCGCCGGGACCGGCAGGTTGAAGTTGATGGTGTCGT
This sequence comes from Fidelibacterota bacterium, assembly GCA_947475365.1. GTDB lineage: Bacteria > Pseudomonadota > Alphaproteobacteria > Rhodospirillales > Rhodospirillaceae > SHVO01. The sequence continues at coordinate 7,958 of CANJOI010000016.1, forward strand.
AGCTGAAGCGGATCGGCGGCCAGACGATGGAACCGTCCTTTTCGATGAGGCCTTTGATGGTGGCGTCGCGGTAATCGGCGGCCGTATCGAAATCGCCGCCGAAGGCGCTTTCGGGATAGTCCTTAAGCACCGGGAAATAGAGCGAACCCTTGTAGGAAACCATCAGCGGCTTGTCGTTGGCGATAAACTCGCCGAACAGCGACAGCACAAACAGGACCGACATGATCCAGAACGCCCAATAGCCGCGGCGGTTGGCCTTGAAATTGGCGAGGCGCCGCTTGTTGAGGGGCGATAGCGTCCAGCGGCTCATGTCTGGGCCCCGAAATCGATGCGCGGATCGACCACGTGATAGGCGAGATCGCTGATCAGGTTGAGAGACAGGCCCACCAGACTGAAGATATAAAGGGTGCCGAAGATCACCGGGTAATCGCGGTTGGTGGTGGATTCAAAGCCCAGCAGGCCGAGACCATCGAGCGAAAAGATCACCTCAATCAGCACCGACGAGGTGAACAGGATCTCGATCAGCGCGGCGGGGAAACCCGCGATCACAAGCAGCATGGCGTTGCGGAACACATGGCCGTAGAGCACGCGATTCTGGGAAAGGCCTTTGGCGCGCGCGGTCAGCACGTACTGCTTGTTGATCTCCTCCAGAAAGCTGTTCTTGGTCAGCATGGTGAGGGAGGCGAAGCCGCCGATGGTCATGGCGGTAACCGGCAGCACCAGGTGCCAGAAATAATCCTTCACCTTGCCGAGGGTGGAAAGCTCGGCCCAGTTGTCCGAGGTGAGGCCCCGGAGCGGGAACCAGGCGAAATAACTGCCGCCGGCAAACAGCACGATCAGGAAGATCGCGAACAGGAACGCCGGCACCGCATACCCGATGAAGATTACATAGGATGAGGCGACATCGAAGGTCGAACCATCGCGCACCGCCTTGGCGATGCCGAGCGGGATCGAAACCATGTAGATGATCAGGGTGCTCCACAGGCCGATGGAGATCGACACCGGCAGCTTGTCGAGAATCAGGTCGGTGACCCTCTGGGATTTGTAATAGCTCTCGCCCAGGTCGAAGGTCAGGTAGTTCTTGATCATCATCACGTAACGTTCAGGCGCCGGCTTATCGAAGCCGAACTGCTTCTCGATGCGCTTGATGAGTTCGGGATCGAGGCCTTGCGCGCCGCGGTATTTGCCGCCGCCACTGCCCGCGGCGCGGTCGGCATTGCCGCCGCTGAGCTGGGTGCCGGCGCTGGTGTCGATGCCCTGGAGATGGGCGAGCATAATCTCCACCGGCCCGCCGGGCGCGATCTGCGCGATCACGAAATTGAGCGTGATGATCCCAAGCAAGGTCAGCGGGATCAGCGCGAGGCGTCGGACGATGTAAGCGAACATCTAAGGTATATCGGCGCGCTTATGTCTCATGACCGCGGTTACTTTTTCGCGCCGCGCGCGGCGTCGACCTTGGCGGCCTTGGCTTGGTCGTACCACATCAGCGCCAGATCCGGTCCCTGCATCGGCACCTTGGCGGGCCTGCCGAATTTGTTCCAATAGGCGATCCAGTCGGCGGGCGTGCTGAGCATTGGGATGCCGTACCAGTTCCACAGCAGCACCCGGTCCAATGCTCGCGTGTGGGCGATCAGGGATTCGCGGGTTTTGGCGACGATCAGATCCTCGGTGATGGCATCCACAACCGGGTCCTTGATGCCGCTGAGATTCCGGCCGCCCTTCTTGTCGGCTGAAGCCGTTCCCCAGTATTCGCGTTGCTCATTGCCGGGCGAAATGCTTTGGCCGGGGCCGCCGACCATCATGTCGAAATCGAAATTGGTAATGCGGTTGATGTATTGCGTGGTGTCCACCACCCGGATCCGGCCCTTGATGCCCAGCTTGGCGAGGTTCTGGAAGAACGGGTTCACCCATTTTTCCATGCTTTGCTGCACCAGCAGGAACTCGAATTCGAACGGCTCGCCCTTGGCGTTTACCAGGGCGCCGTTCTTGGTGGTCCAGCCTGCGGCGGTCAGCAGGTTCTTGGCTTTCACCAGGTTCTCGCGGTTGTTGCCGCCGCCGTCGGTGCGAGGCGGCGAGAACGGCTTGGTGAACACCTCGTCAGGGACCTTGCCCCGGTATTTCTCAAGGATCGCGAGTTCCTCGCCCTGCGGGAGCCCGCTGGACGCCAGCTCCGAGCCCACCCAGTAGCTGCTCATGGGCGCGAAAAGGCCGTACGAGAGATTCTTGTTGCCCCAGTCGAAATCGAACGCAAGCGCCAGCGCCTCGCGCACGCGCTTATCCTGGAACAGGGGCTTACGGATGTTCATGGCGAATATTTGCGCGCGGTCGGGCAGACCATCGCGGATGTCGTCCTTCACCATCAAGCCGGAGTCGACCACGGACTTGTCGTAGGCCGTGGCCCAGCGCAGGGACACGTTCTCCACATGATAGTCGAACTGATAGGCCTTGAACGCTTCGAAGGCGACGTCGTCGTCGCGGTAGTAGTCGACGCGAATTTCGTCGAAGTTGAAGGCGCCCTTATTGACCGGCAGATTGCGGCCCCAATAATTGGGGTCGCGCTTGAACACCACGTAACGCCCAGCTTCAAATTTATCGAGTTTGTACGGGCCGCTAAACACCGGGATGTCGAGCGTGGAGGCGGCGACGTCGTGCTTGGCCCACCAGGCTTTGCTCAGGATCGGCAGCTCGCCCATGATCGTGGGGAGTTCGGTATTGCCGGCATTCTTGAAATGGAACTTCACCTTGAGGGGGCCGGTCTTCTCGGCCTTCGCCACGTCGCCCCAATAGAGTTGGAACGCCGGTGCGCCTTTGGTCATCAGCTGTTCAAACGAGAACACCACGTCGTCGGCGGTAATCGGGGTGCCGTCGTGGAATTTCGCCTCGGGGCGGAGGGTGAACTCTTCCCAGGTGCCGTCCGGCGCCAGCTCGACAGTTTGGCACACGAGGCAATAGGACGAGGCCGGCTCATCGGCGCCGCGCACCATCAAGCTCTCGACAAAATACATGTAGTTGGCGGCGCCCTGGCCCTGCATCAGGGCGGCTGACGTGCCTTTGACGGCGAAGGGGTTAAAGGAGTCGAAGGTGCCGAAGCCCGACATGCGGAGCGTGCCGCCCTTGGGCGCGTCCGGGTTTACGTAGTCGAAATTCTTGAAGTCGGCGGGATATTTGGGTTCGCCGTAGATGGCGAGGCCGTGAACCGGCTTGCCGCGCACCATGGCGGAAGCGGAAGGCGAGAGCGCCGTGAAGGCCAGCACCGCACCCAGGGCCGCACATGCCACGCGTTTCAGGGCCGTCCGCTTCATTATCGTCTCCTCCGCCGTTCAACCGTGATGGAACTCTAGGGCCAAGCAACGCCCTTTCCAATCAATGATGTACGGCCGCGCGGTCCTGTGATCGCGGACCCCAGAAAGGCTTCAGCCCCGCCGGAGGTTCCGGCGGGGCTGAAGGATCGCGAAAGCTGTAGAACCGGTCTTACTCGCCAGCCGGCAGCGGCGGCGGGTTCTCGGTGACGGACATCAGGTATTTGATCACCGCCGCGCGGTCTTCCGGCTTCTTAAGGCCGGCGAAGGACATGGAGCCCTTGGGCGCCAGGCGCTTGGGGTCTTCCAGGTAATCTTCCAGGGTGGCGTAATCCCACTTGCCGGAGGCGATGGCCTTCAACGAGTCGGTGGTCTTGAAGCCGTTACGATCGCCGATGGCGTCGCCGACGATGTTGTGCAGGTTCGGGCCGGTCTTGTTGGCGCCGCCAGCTTCTGAGGTATGGCAGGCGGCGCACTTGCGGAACACCTCGGTGCCGGCCGCCACGGTGGCGGCGGCGATCATCGGCACGGCCGAGACGCGCTGCGCGGGGCCCGCGGCCGCGGCGCCGGCTTCTTCAACCACTTCGATCGGGTAGCCGAACTTCACTTCAGCCTTTTCGTGCTCGCCGGCTTCTTCGCCGGGCAGCAGCGCGCCGTGGAATACGACGTTGCCGATCAGGTTGACGATCAGGACGGCCAGGAAAGCGATCCAGATGGCGGTGATGGCCTTATCCCAGAACGGGCTAATCGCCGCCTCGCCGTGTTTCTTCTCGCTCATAACCGCCCCTATTGGTCGTAAATGTCGTTGGCCGCCGACGCCCAGCCGGGGACGTCAGCCGTTCGCCGGTTGATACTGGGTCCGGTTGCAAATCTCAATATAAATCAAGGCTCCGGGGCGGGACTTCTGCGCCCTGTCACAGGCCATAAGGCCTTGGAACAGTGGGGGGCTTCCTGTATGTGTCCGGCGACCCCCAAGGACTAAGGATTCGACCATGCCCGCGCTGATCGTCGTTCCCGCCCGCATGAAGGCCACCCGCCTGCCGGACAAGCCTTTGGCGCTGATTAACGGGGAACCCATGATCGTCCATGTCTGGCGCCGGGCGGTTGCCGCCAATGCCGGGCCGGTGATCGTGGCCGCCGGGGACCAGGAAATCGCCGATGCCATCGCCAAAGCCGGGGGCACCGCGGTCATGACCGATCCGGACCTGCCGTCCGGGTCCGACCGCGTCCATGCGGCCGCCGAGATCCACGACCCGGCGGGGAAATTCGACGTGGTCGTGAACGTGCAGGGCGACCTGCCGACCCTGGAACCCAAACTGGTGGCGGCGTCCGTCACCCCGCTCGCCGATCCGGTGATCGACATCGCCACCGTGGTCGCCAAGATCACGCTGGAGGAAGAACTCTCGGACAACGCGGTGGTGAAGGCCGCGGTGTCCTTTCCGCCCGGCGGCGTCACGGGGCCGGCGCTCTACTTCAGCCGCAACCTGATTCCCTCGGGGCCGGGCGATCACTATCACCACATCGGCATCTATGCCTTCCGCCGCGCCGCCTTGCGCCGGTTCGTGACACTGAAGCCCACGATCCTGGAAGTGCGCGAACGCCTGGAGCAACTGCGCGCCATCGAGAACGGCATGCGCATGGCGGCGGCGCTGGTGGACACGATTCCCTTGGGTGTCGACACGCCGGCGGATCTGGAGCGCGCGCGCCGTCTGCTCGCGCCGCAGAAGTAATGGCCCGGAAGATCGCGGCGAAACCCGCGAATAGCATCGCGTTTCAGGGCTTTTTAGGGGCTTATTCGCATATCGCCTGCCACGCGCGGTTCCCGCGCATGACGGCATTGCCCTGCGCCGGGTTCGAAGACGCCTTCGCCGCTGTCCAGCAGGGGCAGGCCAAGCTCGCCATGATCCCGGTCGACAACTCGGTGGCCGGGCGCGTGGCGGATATTCATCACCTGTTGCCGCACTCGGGCCTTTTCATCATCGGCGAACACTTCGAGCGGGTGAATCACCAGCTGCTGGCGGTCCCGGGCGCGAAGCTGGAAAATCTCAAGCGCGTCGAGAGCCATGTGCACGCGCTGGGGCAGTGCCGGACGTTCATCCGCAAGCATCGCCTGAAGGCCATCGTCGGCGCCGACACCGCCGGCTCGGCGCGCGATGTGGCGGAACGCGGTGACCCGACCGTGGGCGCGATTGCTTCGAAACTGGCGGGCGAGATCTACGGACTGAAGACGCTGGCGGCGAATATCGAAGACGCCGAACACAACACCACGCGCTTCCTGATCATGTCGCGCACGCCGGCGAAAACCCGGGCCGCCGACGGCCCCCATGTGACGTCCTTCGTGTTCCGGGTGCGCAGCGTTCCGGCCGCGCTCTACAAGGCGCTCGGCGGCTTCGCCACCAACGGTATCAACATGACCAAGCTGGAGAGCTACATGCTCGACGGCCACTTCGAAGCCGCCCAGTTCTACGCCGAAGTCGATGGCCACCCCGACCAGCGCAGCCTGGCCCTGGCCATGGAGGAGCTTCGGTTCTTCACCAAGGAAGTCCGGATTCTGAGCATATATCCCGCCCACCCCCACCGCCTCAAGTAATTGTACCAGGTATAATTATTTATCTAATATCTATTTGATATAATTATATAAATTAATAATTATAATTGTACCTGGTACAATTATGCGGGGTTAAGCCACCGGTCTAGCAGGACGCGGGCGATGGCGTAGCGGTTGGGGAGCTTGAAGCCGGGGGCGGGGTCGTTGCGCTCTTTGAAGGTCAGGATGTCGGCCTTGGTGAACCAGCGGCAGTCTTCCAGCTCGTTGTCCTTGCGGCGAATCGCGGTGGTGCGCGCGGTGGCGTGAAAACCCAGCATCAGCGATGCCGGGAACGGCCAGGGCTGGGAGCCGAGGTAGCGGACGTCGCCCACCTCGATGCCGGTTTCTTCCTCCGCCTCACGCCGCACGGCGGCCTCGATCGTTTCGCCGGGCTCGATGAAGCCGGCGATGGCCGAGTACATGCCTGGGGGCCACGCCGCCTGCCGGCCCAGCAAGCAGCGCTCGCCGTCGAGGATGAGCGTGATCACCACCGGATCGGTGCGCGGGAAGGTGCGGTGGCCGCAGGCGGCGTTGGCGCATTTGCGGCAATGACCGGATTCGGTACTGATCGTCGCCCTGCCGCACCGGCCGCAGAATTTATGGGTCTCATGCCAGATCACCAGCGCGCGGGCGTAGGCGAGGATCGCGGCGTGGCCGCCGTCCATCAGCAGCACGACGTCATTGAGCGCACGGTACTCGCCCGGCAGGGGCGGTGCTTCGCTGGGGGGCAAGCCCGCCGCGAACCACGGCGTGTCATCCGCGAGTCCGAGGAAACACAGCTGCGCGCTCGGCAAGAGAGGTGCGATCTCGGCGTAAGAGAAAATCCCTGCCGTGCCATCGGCGCTCACCAGGTGTTTCTGCTGCCACAGGGGCACGATGCGCGCTTTGCCGCCGGCGAGGAGCGCAGCCACGGCCCCATCATCAGTGCGCAGGATACCCGCGCGATCCAGTGGGGTGACGGTGTAGGTCAGCGGATCGAGAGGGCGTGCAATCATTGTCTGGTTCAGGCGCGGTGGTAGGGATGGCCGCTCAGGATACTATGGGCCCGGTACAGCTGCTCCGCGAGCAGGCCCCGCACCAGCAAATGCGGCCAGGTCATCGCCCCCAGGGACATCAACAGATCCGCGCGTTTGCGCACAGGCTCATCCAGGCCGTCGGCGCCGCCGATCAGGAACGCCACGGTCCGCACGCCGTCGTCGCGCCAGCGCCCTAAACGCGTGGCGAAGGCGGCGCTGCCTTCGTTCTTGCCGCGTTCATCCAACGCCACCACCCGCGCGCCATCCGGAATCGCGCCGAGCAACAGTTCGCCCTCACGCGCGCGGCGCACATCGGCCGCGAGTTCCTTTTTGATCTCGAGTTCCTTGACGTCGATTTTCCAGGGCAGCCGGCCGGCGTAGGTATCGAACAACGCTTGCTCGGGTCCGGAGCGGGCCCGGCCGATGGCGGCAATGACGATGTTCATGCAAGCGTGCGGCGCGTCACGCGCGCTTGGAGGTTTTCTTCGCGGGGCCCGGCGGGCCGGCCCAGATCCGCTCGAGGTCATAGAACAGGCGCACCTCGGGGCGGAACAGATGCACGACCACGTCGCCGGCATCGATCACCACCCAGTCGCCGTACTTCTCGCCCTCGCTGGCCGGTTTGATCCCAAGAGCCTTGAGCTTGGCGATGATATGCTCCGCCGTCGCCGCGACCGCGCGCGCCGAGGTGCCCGACGCGATGATCATGCGGTCGGCGATGCTGGTCTTGCCGGTGAGATCGATGGTGAGGATATCCTGCGCCTTGTCGTCATCGAGCGAGGTGAGGACGGTGGTGACGAGCGTGTCGAGCGTGAGAGCGTTGGGGATGGTCGTCTCCTAGAGCTTGTTCTGTTGTGCGGTGCGGATCGCTGTGGCCGAGGCCGGATGCCGGCGCATGGCCACGTAGGTCCAGGCTGGAGGCTCTCGCCGCCACAGGGCTTTCGCGGGGGTTCGGTCCTTTGAAAACCGCACCGCCGCCGTGCTTGCCAGCGCGGCGTAAGAATAAGGACTGCGATCAAAAACCGCAACGCGCACGGCCTTAAATATGCCGGTCCAGCGCCACCAGCGCGCGATTTGCGCGAGGTTGTCCGCGCCCATGAGCCAGACGAAGTCGAGGCGCGGATAGCGCCGGCGCAGAAGCCTGAGGGTGCGCGCGGTCTGGGTGACGCCCAGCCGGGTTTCGATGTCCGCCGCCACCACCCGCCGGGTCAGCCCGGCGCGCGCGATGGTCTCATTGGCGCCCTTCAGGCGGGCCGCGAAGCCGGCCATGCCGGCCGAGGTCTTGAGCGGGTTTTGCGGGCTCACCAGCCACCACACCTGGTCCAGGCTCAGGCTGCGCAAGGCTTCACGCGTGAGGTGTATGTGGCCCGCATGGGCGGGATTAAAGGACCCGCCCAGGAGGCCGATGCGCATCCGGCCGGCGACCGGCGGCAGCGATGACAGGCTACGGCCGGATCTGGCCGTCACCGTGCACCTTGTACTTGAACGTGGTGAGTTGCTCGACGCCGACCGGGCCGCGGGCGTGCAGCTTGCCGGTGGCGATGCCGATCTCGGCGCCCATGCCGAACTCGCCGCCATCGGCGAACTGGGTCGAGGCGTTGTGAATCAGGATCGCGCTGTCCAGGGCGCCCATGAACTGCGCCGCGGCGGCGTTGTCCTCGGTGATGATCGCTTCGGTGTGCGACGAGCCATGGGTGACGATGTGATCGATGGCCGCATCCAGGTTCTTGACTAGGCGCACGGCGAGAATGGCGTCCAGATATTCGGTGTCCCAATCCTCGGGGCTTGCCGCTTTCACGCGGGAATCCAGCGCCCGCGTTCCGGCATCGCCGCGCAATTCACAGCCGGCCTTGGCGAGGTCGTCCAGAATCGGCGGCAGGATGGTGGCGGCCACCGCCTCATCCACCAGCAGGGTCTCGGTGGCGCCGCAGATGCCGGTGCGCCGCATCTTGGCGTTGAGCACGATCTGGCGCGCCTTCACAGGATCGGCGGCGGCATGGATATAGGTGTGGCACAGGCCGGTCAGGTGTTGGAACGTGGGCACGCGTGATTCGCGCATCACCCGGTCCACCAGCGACTGGCCGCCGCGCGGCACGATCACGTCGATATATTTGGTCATGGTCAGCATCTCGCCGACCGCGGCGCGGTCGGATGTTGGCACCATCTGCAAGGCGCTCGGCGGGAGCCCCGCCGCCTTCAGGCCTTCCAGCAGGCAGGCCATGATCGCCTGCGAAGAATGGAAACTCTCCGACCCGCCGCGCAGGATGCAGGCGTTGCCGGCCTTGAGACACAAGGCGGCGGCGTCCGCGGTCACATTCGGGCGCGATTCATAAATGATGCCGATGACGCCCAGGGGCGTGCGCACGCGTTCGATCTTGAGGCCGTTGGGCCGTGTCCAGGCCGCCATCACCTGGCCCACGGGATCGGCGAGGGCGGCGATCTCTTCCAGCCCCTTCGCCATGGACTCGATGCGCTTGTCGTCGAGGGCAAGACGGTCGAGCAGCGCGGGCGTGAGATTTTTCTCCCGTCCGGCGGCCATGTCGATGCCGTTGGCGGCCTTGATCTCCGCGGCACGCGCGCGCAACGCGGCGGCGGCGGCGGTCAACGCCTTGTTCTTGCGCATGGTGGAGGTTTGGCTCAGCTCGCGCGCGGCGGCGCGGGCGGTTTTGCCGATCTCGGTCATCAACGCAGCGATATTCGTGTTGCCGGCGCCGTCCATGGTCAGGCTCCCACCGCCAGGTCGTCGCGATGAATCGCTTCAGCCCGGCCGCGATAGCCAAGGATCTCCTCGATCTTCTCCGACCTTTGTCCTTTGATGGCGCGCATGTCCTGCGCGGTATAGGCCGAGAGGCCCTTGGCGATGCGCTTGCCGTCGCGGGTGCAGACATCGACCGCATCGCCGCGCCCGAAATCGCCTGCAACGTCGACAACACCCGCGGGCAGCAGGCTTTTGCCCGCGTGTAGCGCCGTGACCGCGCCGTCATCCACCACCAGCGTGCCCAAAGTCTGCACGCTGCCCGCAATCCAGCGCTTGCGCGCGGCCCGGGGCTCGGTGGCGGGCGTGAACCAGGTGCAGCGGCCGCCGTCGATCAGCGCCTGCAAGGGATGCCGGGATTTGCCGGGGGCGATGGCCATGCTGCACCCGGCGCCCATGCAGATCTTGGCCGCCATGATCTTGGTGGTCATACCGCCGGAGCCGTAGCCGGTGGAACTGACACCGGCCATGGATTCAATCTCTGGCGTGACTTCATGTACGTGCGGCACCAGGGTCGCGTCGGGCTTCACGCGCGGATCGGCGGTATAGAGGCCATCGATGTCGGACAGCAGCACGAGTGTGTCCGCGCTGATCATCTGCGCGACGCGGGCGGCGAGACGGTCGTTGTCGCCGAAGCGGATTTCAGCGGTGGCGACGGAATCGTTTTCGTTGATGACCGGCACCGCGCGCAGCTTCAAAAGCGTGTCGAGGGTGTTACGCGCATTGAGATAGCGCCGGCGGCTCTCGGTGTCGTCGAGGGTGATCAACACCTGGGCGACGGTGATGCCGTGACGGTCGAGGGAATTCTGATAGGCCTGGGTGAGGCGCATCTGGCCGGTGGCCGCGGCAGCCTGCTTTTCTTCCAGGCGCAGCTTGCGGCCGACCATGCCCAAGGGGCCGCGGCCGATGGCGATGGCGCCCGAGGTGACGATCAGCACTTCCTGGCCGCGCGCGTGGGCCGCGGCGATATCGTCGCACAGGGCGTCGAGCCAGCTCTGGTGCAGCTTGCCGGTTTCATTGTCCACCAGCAGCGCAGAACCGATCTTCACCACCAGGCGCTTGGAGGCGAGAACCGGAGACACCGCGATTTGTTCAGCAACCGCGCTCATGGACGCCAGCCTCCGGGCGTCTCCTGCACTTCATCGCTGTCATCGTCGATATCTGCAGCATCGACATCGACGTTATCGCGCGCCGCGGCGACGATCTTCGCCAGGGCGCGAATCATGGCGTCGCGGCCTTCACCGGACACGCCCGACAGCAGATGCACTTTTTTGCGGCTGGCCTTGGCCAGGGCGTCGGCCTTTTCGGCGCGGCTGGCTTCATCCATGGCGTCGATCTTGTTGAGCGCCACCAGTTCCTTTTTGCGCGCGAGCCCGCCGCCATAGGCCTTGAGTTCGCCGCGCACGGTCTTGTAGGCCGCCACCACGTCTTCCTCGGTGCCGTCCACCAGGTGCAGCAGCGCGGCGCAGCGTTCCACATGGCCCAGGAAACGATCGCCGAGGCCGGCGCCTTCATGGGCGCCTTCGATCAGGCCGGGAATGTCGGCGATCACGAATTCCAGTTCGCCCACCTGGGCGACGCCCAGGTTGGGGTGCAGGGTGGTGAAGGGATAGGACGCGATCTTGGGCCGCGCGCGCGTGACCACCGACAGGAAGGTGGACTTGCCGGCGTTGGGCAGGCCCACCAGGCCCACGTCGGCGATCAGTTTCAGGCGCAACCACACCCACATATCGGGCGCGATCAGGCCGGGGTTGGCGTAGTCGGGCGCCTGGTTGCTGGGGCCTTTGAAATGCGCGTTGCCGAAGCCGCCGTTGCCGCCTTCCAGCAGCACCACGCGGTCGCCTTCCTTCGACAAGTCGGCCAGGATCTCTTCCTTGTCTTCCGACAGGATTTCGGTGCCCACCGGCACTTTGATGATCAGGTCTTCGCCGTGCTTACCGGCGCAGTTCGAGCGGCTGCCGTCGGCGCCGCGCTCGGCCTTGAAATGCTGCTGGTAGCGAAAGTCGATCAGGGTGTTGAGGTTGCGCACCGCTTCGAAGATCACGTCGCCGCCGCGGCCGCCGTCGCCGCCGTCGGGGCCGCCGAACTCGATAAACTTCTCACGCCGCCAGCCGACGCAGCCGTTGCCGCCGTCGCCGGCCTTTATGTAGATCTTGGTCAGGTCGAGGAATTTCATAGGATCACTTTATACCTGATTTCGCGTGCCAAGTGTCACGCGTGAGCAGCAGAAGCGGGCAATCGACATCTGTTCCCCGCGCCGCCGACGTCATGCGGCGCTGCCCGGCGGGTGTGAAGCCGAGCTTTTCAAGAATCCGGCGTGACGCTGGGTTGTCGGCAAAGTGCCCGGCGCCCAGCACGGTCTGGTTCAATTGCCCGAACCCCCAGGCGATCATGGCGCCCGCCGCTTCGCTGGCGTAGCCGCGACCCCAATAGGGCACACCGATCCAATAGCCAATCTCCAGGATGTCGCCGGCGAGACCCCAGTCTTTGCCGGGCGCGCGGTGCAGGCCTGTGCAGCCGATGATTTGGCCGCCGGAGGTGATGGCCAAGGGATAGTCGGTGCCCGCCGTGCGGCCGCTTTCATGATTGGCGATCCAGGTGGCCGCCAGTTCTGGCGAATAAGGATGCGGAATGCGCGAGGTCATGCGGGCCACATCCCAGGCGCTCACCAACTCAACCAGGCGCGGTGCGTCTTCAGGTGTGAACGAGCGAAGGAGCAGCCGTTCGGTTTTGATCTCGGGAGTCACGGGCGGTTTTCCCCTAAAGAGGGGCCAATAAAAAAGGAGACGGCGATCCGTCTCCTTTTTTCAACCACGGGACCGCCAGCGTGGATGCCGGCGATCAGATATCACCGGGGTTAGTTGGGCTTCGGCGACGGGGCCACCGAAACATAGACCTTGCCGCCGGTGGAGGTCTTGAACTCCACATGGCCTTCGCTCATCGCGAAAATGGTGTAATCGCGGCCCATGCCGACGTTCTTGCCGGGGTGCCACTTGGTGCCGCGCTGGCGCACGATGATGTTGCCGGCCAGAACCGCTTCACCGCCGAACTTCTTGATGCCGAGGCGCTTGCCAACGGTATCGCGGCCGTTCGACGACGAGCCGCCTGATTTCTTATGTGCCATCTGAGTACGTCCTCTGTCTCAGGCGAAGCTTAAGCTTCGGCCTTCTTGGGGGCTTTCTTCGCCGCGGCCTTCTTGGCGGCGGGCTTCTTCTCGCCTTCCGCGGCAGGCGCAGCGGCGGCGGTGTTCTTCGCCGAAGCGGTGACCGAGAGGCCCTGGCCCATGTCGGTGATCTTCACCAGGGTCAGGTACTGACGGTGGCCGTTACGGCGGCGGTAGTGCTTGCGGCGGCGCTTCTTGAAGATGATCTTCTTCTCGTCGCGGAACTGCTTGAGGACCTCGCCCACCACCTGGGTGTTGTCCAGGCGCGGCGCGCCGATCTTGTCGCCCAGCGCCAGCACTTCATCGAATACGATGGTGGCGCCGGCATCGAAGTCCAGCTTCTCAATGGCGATCACGTCGTCTTTTGTGACGCGATACTGTTTGCCGCCCGTCTTGATCACCGCGAACATGGCCGAAATCCCGAAATCTTTGATTAGCAACGAAAAAGCGCGGTTTTTTGACCTAGAGGGGCCAAGCCACCCGCGCGGAAGCGGCGTGAATATACTGAGTGTGTATATGAGTCAATGCCGCCGCAGCCTCACTCTCGGCGGGGCAATACCGGAATTTGGATAATTAATGATTATTTTACATGGGCTTAGGTAGTCTTAGGCTGGCCCCGAATGGGCTGAAACCCCGAAGTTCGCCCCTGGAAGGCTCCATGGCGCCGAAAGACCCCTTGCCGGACCTCACGCCCGATAAGCTATCGGGCGAGTCCATGGCCCGCCTGACCCAGGCCGCCACCTTGCTGCGCAAGGCCGAGCGCCCGGTGCGGGTGTTGCGCGCCGTGGCCTGGGGGCCGGAGGTGGCCGAGCGGTTCTTCGCCGCCGGGGAACAGGAACTGCCGCAGGTAACCTATCCTAAAATGAGCGCCGCACCGGTGCACGAGGTGCTGAAGGCCGCGCGCGCGCTGATCGACGGCGACGGTCCGGTCCAGGCGTGGCTGCGCCGCATCGCCGATGTCATCGCGATCTCGGCCGATATGCTCCAGGCGCTGGGCACCAAGGAATTTCACCAGCTGTCGCTGCGGCTCTACGGATCGCCGGACACCAATCTTTTAGACTGCGAGGTCACGCCGCTCGATCTCGCGCGGCAATTGGATCAGGTGCTCAGCGGCTTCGCGGGCGTCGAGTTGAACCTCAGCGCCAAGGGCGAAATCAAGATCAACGCCGTCGATCTGGGCGCCCGCATGGGCGGCATCCTGCAGCGTCACTTCGGTGCTTCCGCGCCCAAGATCGAGATCGTCGATCATCTTTCCGCGAATGCATTGGCGGGCGCGCACTATATCCGCCTGCGCCGCGACGCGGTGTTCAGCGACCGCGACCTCGCGCAACTGGTGCAGCACGAGGCTTTTGTGCATATCGCAACCTCGCTGAATGGCGGCGCGCAAAGCGCGTTCCCGATTCTCGGCGCCGGCCACGCCGGCACCACGCGCACGCAGGAAGGCCTCGCGGTATTCGCCGAGATCATCTCCGGCGCCATGGACCCGTCGCGCCTCTTGCGCCTCGCCGACCGGGTGCTGGCGATCAAGATGGCCCAGGAGGGCGCGAATTTCCTCGAGCTCTACCGCTATTTCTGCGACCGCACCAAGGACAAGGCCGCCGCGTTCGAAAACGCGCGCCGCGTGGTGCGCGGCGGCATGGTGGAAGGCGGCGCCCCCTTCACCAAGGACTCGGTCTATCTCGAGGGCCTGGTGCGCGTGCACAATTTCCTGCGCATCGCCGTGCAGGAGGCCCGCGTCGACACCATCCGCCTGTTGTTCGCCGGCAAGATGGACATCGAGGATATGCCCGCCATCACCACCCTGGCCGCCAACGGCCTGTGCGTGTTCCCGCGGTTCCTGCCGCCCTGGGCGCGGGACTTGCGCTTCATGCTGTCCTACATCGCCTATTCAGCCTTCTTGAACCGCATGAACCTGGAAAAGGTGCGCGTACATTATAAAGACATGCTGTCGCGCTGCGCCCCGCCGGTGGGGGAGCGGGCCGCCCCTCAAGGGGCTGATCCCACGTCCGACCACGGCGCCGCCGTGGACCAGACCGCGAGTCCGGCCGCGGAACGGTCCTAAACCCCGGTTTTCAGAGCAAAAAGCCGTTATTGCGGGGGGTAAGACATTCGTCTAGTTTCCGCCCCGCTCAGACCATAGACAAAGTCGCCGCGATCAACGGAGAGGTGACAGAGTGGTCGATCGTGCCGGTCTCGAAAACCGGTGTGCCCGCAAGGGTACCGTGGGTTCGAATCCCACCCTCTCCGCCATTATTCTCCATAATATCTTTATTTATCAATGGTTAGGCGATTTACACAATCGTCCTACCCATCTCTGTACCCATCTCTGTGAGTGAGAGTGTGCGGCACGATGGGGGATGGCGGGGCACGCCATCGCCCGGGCTGGCGTCAGCGCCGCTGAACGGCGGGCCCGGGGGATCGGCGTTTTAGACCCCCACCCAGGCACTTTGTCCCTGACCCCCCGCCCAGGCTATTCAGGTTCACGCGGTCGCTCCCGAATGCGCCCAAATTTTCCAAAATTCCGGATGGGCGCAGGCAGCTATCATTGGGTGGCGGATAGCTATCAATGCCGAACATGATCGGATCAAGGCCGCCAATCGGCACTCGGGTCTGTCGTCTTCCGGCCGTCCGCCCCTACTTGCGCCCCGTGACCGACACGCCGTTGGTCAAGGCCGCGTGATGCCGAGTTTGCCGAAAGAGGCGTGGACGGTGCCGGCGACGTAGGGCGGGGCCAAGTGGCCGTAATGCTTCTCCATTGCTTATCTGCCTGCGGGTATCAGCATGGTCAAACCGTTCGGCTATGCCGCCCATTCCCGCGAACGATGGAGGCGGCACTTGACCGCGGTATAATACAAGGTCGGGTGGAGACGGCGCCGTCGCTTGCCTCAATGCTTACAAACATTCCCAACAAGCCACGCGACAACAGTTGGGTCGGTGATCGCGTTTAGCGCAAATTGATTTACCGTCAACGCCCCATAAAAAATTGATTTTGTCGAGTTGTAGACTCTCGGCGGCGTGGAGGCGAATTGGGCGCAGGCGCTATACAAGCTAAATTGGCTGCCATATTGGGAAAACTGATTTCGGATGCTCGTCGAGGAAAACGGATTTCCATAAGTCCCGAATTGATTGTTGATTGAGTCGGAATAAAATTCTGTGCAGGGCCAACAGGTGAAGAAACCCAAATATTGCGCGTAACCGGCCCCCCCCCAAACATAGTACCCAGAGGATGAAGTGGGCGGCGGTGAAGTGGGCGGCGGTGAAGTGTTTGGATCAGCAGCAATCGTCACAATTGCCGTGCCGCTGCTGATGGTCGCGTTGGATGAAGGATTGGACAGCACTACCGTGAATGTTTCAGCGCTCTCCTGGACCGTGTCACTGAGAATTTGAACATTGATGGTTTTGGATGCTTCGTTAGCCGCGAACGTCAGCGTACCGGAAGCCGCTGCATAATCTGAGCCGGCAAGCGCAGTTCCATTGGCTGTGGCGTAGCTGACTGTGGCGGCACTGGAAAGGCTCCCTGCCCGCGTCACTAATAGGCTGACTGTGCCCTGCGCCTCACTCGTTGAGGCAGTCGATGCGATGGAAAGTGTTGATGTAGATGCTGGGTCAGCAGCAATTGTCACTGTCGCCGTGCTATTTCCAATGGTCGCCCCCGATGAGGGGTTGACCGGCCCCCACAGAGTGGTCCGGGTGGAATGTTAATTCAGCATAGGCATTTCGACTAGTAGTCTGCTGGCCGGCCAGCTGA
>CANJOI010000017.1 GCA_947475365.1 Fidelibacterota bacterium
CACCGCGGTCTTGAACGCCACCACCGGGCCCATGACGTCGCGCACCCGGTGCACCACACCGGCGATGACATCCTGGGGCACGACACCGGCCTTGAGCACCAAGAGCCCCAGCGGCACATGGCCCTTCACCGCGTCGTCGAGGCCGACCACGGCGCATTCGGCAATGGCTGGGTGCGCCGCGATCACCTCTTCAATGGCGCCGGTGGACAGGCGATGGCCCGCCACATTGATCACATCGTCGGTGCGGGTCATGACGCTGAGATACCCGTCCGCGTCGATGAAGCCGGCGTCGGCCGTGTTGTAGAAGCCGGGATAGCGCGCGAGATAGGCCTCGCGGTAGCGCGCGGGCGCATTCCACAAGGTGGTGGCCGCGCCCGGCGGCAGCGGCAGCCGGGCGACGATGGCGCCGGTCTCGCCGGCAGGCACGTCATGGCCGTCGGCATCGACCGCGCGGATGTCCCACCCCGGCACGGCCTTGGTGACAGTGCCGTGCCTGGTGGGAAAGCGCTCGATCCCCAACGGGTTGGCGGCCATGGGCCAACCTGATTCCGTCTGCCACCAGTGGTCGACGATGGGGCAGGTAAATTTTTCCGCGAGCCATTCCGCCGTCGGCGGGTCGCAGCGCTCGCCCGCCACGAAGAAGCCCTTCAGTCGCGAGAGATCATAACCCTTCATCAGAACACCGTCCGGGTCTTCGCGTTTGATGGCACGCACGGCGGTAGGGGCCACGAAGAAGGTGCGCACATCGTATTCCGCGATCACACGCCAGAAGGCGCCGGCGTCAGGCGTGCCCACCGGCTTACCCTCGTAGAGCACCGTGGTATTGCCGCCCAGCAGCGGCGCATAGACGCCGAAGGAGTGGCCCACCGCCCAGCCGATATCAGAGCAGGCCCAGAAAACCTCGCCCGGCGCGGCGTTGTAGATGTTCCGGATCGCCCAGAGCAGCGCCACCATATGGCCGCCCGAGGGCCGCACGATACCCTTCGGCGCGCCGGTGGTGCCCGAGGTGTAGAGGATATAGAGCGGATCGTTGGCGTCCACCGGCACACAGGGCGCGGGCTGCGCGGTTTTCATCGCCGCGTCCCAGTCGTGATCCCGGCCAGGCGTGAGCGCCGCCACGGCCTGAGGCCGCTGGAACACGATGCAGCTTTCAACGATGCCGGGTGCGAGTTGCAGCGCTTCATCGACCGCGGGCTTGTAGGGAACGATGCGTGTGGGCTCGATGCCGCAGGACGCCGCCAACAGCACCTTGGGGGTGGCGTCTTTGATACGAGAGGCCAGCTCGTGCGCCGCGAACCCGCCAAACACCACCGAGTGCACCGCGCCGATGCGCGCGCAGGCCAGCATCGCCGCCACCGCTTCGGGGATCACCGGCATATATATAAGCACGCGGTCGCCTTTGGTGACGCCGCGCGCCGCCAGCATCCCGGCGACGTGCGCCGTCAGGTCGGTGAACGCCGCGTAGCTATAGCTGCGCTTGGCGCCGGTGACCGGGCTGTCGTAAATCAGCGCGGTCTGCGATCCCCGCCCCGCCGCCACATGGCGGTCGAGGGCGTTCCAGCAGGTGTTGGCCGCGCCGCCCTCGAACCACAGCGGCGTGCCGCCGGCGTCCTGCGCCAGCACCTTGCGCCAAGGCGTTGTCCAGTCGATGGCGCGCGCGGCTTCGCCCCAGAAAGCTTCGGGGTCCTGCAGCGACCGGCGATGGATTTCGGCATAGCTCACCGGACCAGTCTTACCCGGCGCGGCGATCCAGGAAACGCCTATTTGGTGGCGTCCTTGAGGTAAGCGACAATGTTGTCGCGCACATCATCCTTCACCACCCCGGCGAAGGACATCTTGTTCCCCGGCACAAGGCCCTGGGGCTTGGCGATATAGGCCGCCACCTTCGCTTCGTCCCAGGCAAAGCCCGCTTTCTTCATGGCGGTGGAATAGGCGTAGCCCGGCTTGGTGCCGGCGACGCGGCCGAAGACACCGTGCAGGTTGGGGCCAATCTTGTCGGGACCGCCGGCTTCCACCGTGTGGCAGGCCGCGCACGGCGCGAACTGGCGTTTACCTTGGACCGGATCGGCGGCAAAAGCGGGCGCGCCTGCCACCAGCGCGCAGACAAAAAAACTAAGAACGCGCACGGAAGACCCAGAATTTGTTGGCGGCGAAATTGAACGACATGGCGGCGATCGACCCTGCCGCCACGCCCAGCACCGGATGTGTTTTGGCGACCGCTACATAGGTGATCAGGGCGGCATAGGTCGAATAGTTGACGGCGAAGCCGATCCCGTTGGCGCCCAGGTATTTGAGCCACTGTTTCAGCGGCGCGTGATCGCCGGCCTGGCGGAAGGTGAAACGCCGGTTGAGCATCCAGTTGCCGGTGGCCGCGGTCAGGAACGACACCAGGCGGGCGCTATAGGGGTCCATGTCAAACAACGTCATCAGCAGCTTCAAGGTCGATGCGTCGACGATAAAGCCGATGACGCCGATGACCGCAAAGCGGGCAAACTCACCCGCCGCCTGGTGCGCGGCGCCGCGTTCCGGAGGCGCCTCGCTCACGGGGCGTCCTTAAACTTCTCTGGGGCCTTCTCCGGGGATTTCTGCGGCGGCGGGTGGGAGAGATAGGTCATGCGCTTCAACTCGCGCCGGCCTTGCGTCACCGTCTGCAAAATGAGGCCGCAGGTGACGGACAGGAACGCCAGGATCATCAGCGCCGCCGCCAGCACCGCCGTCGGCAACCGCGGCACCAGGCCGGTCTGGTAGTAGGTGATCAGCACCGGCGTCACGATGATCAGCGACAGCAGCGCGAGCACAGCTCCGGTGATGCTGAAGGTCGCCAGCGGACGCTCTTCCTTCACCAGCTTGCCGATCATGAACAGGATGCGGAAGCCGTCCTTGAAGGTGGAGAGCTTGCTGGTGGAACCGGGCGGGCGCTCTTTGTATGGCGTTCCGACCTCGGCGAAGGGCATGCGCATTTCCAGCGCATGGACCGTCAATTCCGTCTCGATCTCGAATCCGCCGGCGAGCGCCGGAAAGGATTTGACGAAGCGGCGCGAGAACACGCGATAGCCGGAGAGCATGTCGTTGGTGCGCTTGCCGAACACCGAGGACACCAAGGTTGTGAGCAGCCAGTTCCCGAACACATGGCCCTGGCGATAGGCGGCCTCGGCTTGCGAAATGCGCGCCGCATTGACCATGTCCAGCTGTTCGCCGAGCAATTTGTCGACCAGGGCCGGCGCGCTGGCGGCGTGATAGGTGTCGTCGCCGTCCACCAGCACATACACATCGGCCTCGATGTCCGCGAACATGCGACGCACCACATTGCCTTTGCCCTGGAGCGGTTCCGACCGCACGACCGCGCCGGCGGCGGCGGCCACCTGCATGGTCAGATCGCGGGAATTGTTGTCGTAGACATAGATCTGCGCGGCCGGCAGCGCGGCGCGGAAATCCGTCACCACCCGGCCGATGGCGACTTCTTCGTTGTAACACGGGACAAGGACGGCGATGCGTGGGGCGGGCATATGGATTACTGCTTAAAACCGGGGGTTCTTATCACGGATGCGCCTGTTCCGGTCCAGTCCGTGTAACCGGACAGAGCGAAATTCTCATGGCTTCGTCGGGCGGCGGCTGCAGGTTGGAAACCACCCTTTCACAGGCCGTAAAGTCAGCCGTCAGTCCGAATTGCGGCAATACCACCTTGGCCGCATCCCAGTCCCACGCCGCAACCAGCAAGATGAGCGGGCCGTTATGGGCGGCCAGGCGTTCACGAATCAGGCGGTTCATACCGGTGTCGTCCTTGGGATCGGTGAAATAACCTTGCAGCCGGATGACCGGCATTTCCGGCGGCAGCGACGGGATCACGTAGGACAAGGGCTCCAGCCCCACCATCAGGACCATGGTATGGGCGGCGTCCGCCACCGGCGGCGGCGTCACTTCGACCATCTTATCGGTCCAGGCCGGAAGCCTAATCCAATCACCGGGCCAAGCGGTCAGTGTGACAAACAGGAGGATCGC
Source organism: Fidelibacterota bacterium (assembly GCA_947475365.1). Lineage (GTDB taxonomy): Bacteria > Pseudomonadota > Alphaproteobacteria > Rhodospirillales > Rhodospirillaceae > SHVO01. Next base: position 4,000 of record CANJOI010000017.1, read on the forward strand.
GCCGGCGGTCAATGCACGGAGGTGAATGGTCACCGGCCACAGGCCGATGGCCGCGGCGACGCAGAGCGGCGCCAGCATCTCCAAGGGAATAATGTAGCGGTAGATACCGAACAGCGGCACCCACACCGCGTAGGACACGGCACAGGCCGCAATCACATAACGTGCGGCCAGGGTCTCCACCAGGGGCGCCGCGGAAACGGCGCGGCGCGCGAGCATGATTACCGGTGTGGCGATCACCACCACATAGGCCGCGAGCACGCGGAAATCGCGGAATTCGATCTCGCCCACTTTGCGGCTGTCGAAGCTGAACTGAAGCGGAAAGATCAGGGCTTTGAGAAACGTCTTCGGCACAAAACCCATGTCGCGGTTGCCGGACTGCAGGCCGAGCGGCGATTTGAAGACATTGTTGAAGTACGGAAAGATCGGGTTCTGGAACTCATGCCATAAGTGGACCGCCCAGAAGCCGTAAGACGCGCTCATGCCGGCAATGATGCCGATGCCGAACCAGAACGCGAGGAACAGGCGCCGCCAGAACGTCCCGGCCACCAGCAGGAAGGCAAAGCACAGCCCCACGGCGAAGGTGATGGTGGGCAGCTTCAGCCCGACGCCCAACCCCAGCAGCATTCCCGCGGCGCCCACGCGTCCGTAACCGTGCCAGGTTTTGCCGGTGAAGACATCCACGGGGTCGCGCGCGACCATGATCATCGCGCCGATGATGGCGAGGCTGACGACGTTATCGTGGAAGCTGGTCCCGACCAGTCCAAGGTGGCCGCCGCCGATGACGCCGCAGAGTGCGATACCCGCCGCGGCCCAGGTGCGGTTGGGATCCGGCACCGGCGCCAGCAGCGCACGGCCCAGACCATACAACAGGACGAAGTTGAGCCCGTGGATGCAGCCGAGCAGGAACGAGAACATCTTGGCGGAAAGCCACGTCGCGCCGAGATAGAGCGGCACGTCCAAGAGCGGGTTGTAGGGCGTGGACGCGCCGAGGTCGGTGGTCAGCCGGCCGGTCAGGAAACGGTAGGCGTTATACCAATGGTAATTGCGCAAATCCCAATTGGCGTCCTGCCCCAAGGCCAGGGCCAGAACGCCAAATCCCAGGGGAACGGCCAGACACAATAATAATGCCGCGCGCGCGGGCGCGCGCAGCGCTGGGAATGGGGTCGCGAACATGGCGGCACCATATATCACTCGCGGTCAAAGTTCCCAATTGTGGTAAAAGTTTCGGACAATTCGCGTTTAAGACCTTCAGGAGGAACCTCGTTGACTGCCCCCCTTCCGACTTTTGGCGACATTGAAGCCGCAGCCAAGCGGATCGCCAGCCACACAATTGTTACACCGCTGTTGCGCTCTCCTGACCTGGACGCCCTGACCGGCGGCACCGTGCTGCTCAAAGCCGAGATGCTGCAGCGGACCGGGTCCTTCAAGTTCCGGGGCGCCTTCAACCGGCTGTCCCAGCTCACCCCCGAACAGAAGGCCGCGGGCGTGGTGGCGTTCTCGTCGGGCAACCACGCCCAGGGCGTGGCGGCGGCGGCCAAGATTCTCGGCATGAAGGCGACCATCATCATGCCGGCCGACGCGCCCGCCATCAAACTCGCCAATACCAGGGCCTACGGCGCCGAGGTGGTGACCTACGACCGGGTCAAGGAAGACCGGGAAGAAATCGCGCGCCGCATCTGCAACGGCCGCGTCATCGTGCCGGCCTACGACGATCCCTATATCCTCACCGGCCAGGGCACCCTCGGCCTGGAAGCCATGAACCAGGCGAAAGCCATGAGCCTGACCGTGGACGCGGTTTTGGCGCCGGCCAGCGGCGGCGGCCTGATCTCCGGCGTCAGCCTTGCGGTGCATCACGCCAATCCCAACGCCAAGGTCTACACGGTGGAGCCCGCCGGCTATGACGATCACAAGCGTTCGGTCGAATCCGGCAAGCGTGAGCGCAACGCCTCGCTCGATGCGGCCCTGTGCGACGCGCTGCTGGCGGTCACGCCCGGCGAGATCACCTGGGCCATCAACAGCAAGGCCCTCGCGGGCGGCTATGCGGTCACCGACGCACAGGTCCGGCACGCCATCGGCTACGCGTTCCGCACGCTGAAGCTGGTGGTCGAGCCCGGCGGCGCGGTGGGACTGGCCGCGGTCCTGGCCGGACTTCACGCCGCCAAAGGCCGCTGTACGCTCGTGGTACTCTCCGGCGGCAACGTGGATCCTGCCGTATTCGCGGAGTGCCTGACTCTCTAAGCCGCGGCACATAAACTCATGGTTGTATTCAGTCTGCAGGTTTTTCGATAAGTTGGACTTGAGCACCCCCTAGTGCTCAGGTAATTCTCAACCTTTCCAAGAGTTTCCGGGCAGCCGCGCCCGGAGCTGGGTGACTGCTCTCGCGCTGATGCTGAACAAAGACAAAGACGATATCGGGCAGGACCGCATTTCGATCATGGTGGTCGAGGATAACGAGTACATGCTCGACATCCTGGTCAACAGCCTGAAACGCCTCGGCTTCACGCGCATTCAGAAGGCCAAGAACGGCAAAGAAGCGGTCGAATACCTGAAGCTCACCTCCCGAGGCTTCTCCGCCGCGGTCGAGCCGATCGACATCGTTATCTCGGACTTCATCATGTCGCCGGTGAGTGGCGTGCACCTGTTGCAGTGGCTGCGCGACGACAAGCAGTCGCCCTCGCGCTTCATGCCGTTCATCATGCTGTCCGGCGCCGCCGACCGGGTGAACGTGGAAGCCTCGCGCGATCACGGCGTCAACGACTTCATGGCCAAGCCGTTCTCGGTGGAGAACATCTACAAGGTGCTGCAGCGGATCATCGATGCGCCGCGCCAATTCGTGACCACCCAGACTTACTTCGGGCCGGACCGGCGGCGGTCCAAGGCCGGGCCGCCCAAGGGGCAGGAGCGCCGCAAGGAAGGCTAGGCTCACGCCACCATCGTCTATTCCAAGGACAAGGTGGAGAAGCCGGCATCGCCCTCCGATGTGTGGCTGTTCAAGCTGCCCAACTACCTCAAGCAGAAGATGGGTTCCAACGCCCAGCGCCAACCGTTCGTGCTGCCCGACGACATGCTGGCCAGCGCCGAACAGCAATTGAAGCGTGAGGCCGACGGGTTCCTGGACTGGGCCAAACAGTACCTGGAGCGCCTGTCGCGCCAGGTGGCTGAAGCCAAGCAGATCAGCGGCGAGCGCACCGCCAATTTCGACGAAATCAATCTGATCGCGCACGAACTGCGCGGCCAGGGGGGCACCTTCGGCTACCCCCTGATCACGGTGTTCGGCAAGTCGCTGTACGAACTGACCAAGCCGCCGTGCCGCCAGGATGACGCCAACTTGGAGATCGTCAAAGCGCATATCGACACCATGCGCGCGGTGTTGCGCGACAAGATCGAGGGCGACGGCGGCGAGACGGGCCAGATGCTGTTCAAGGCCCTGAAGATGGCGATCGCGAAATACGCGCCGCCGGCCGCGCAGTAACCGGGGGCGCCCTTGGCCCCGGCGCTGACATCATCCCCTAGAGCGGGCGCCTCGCTCCGCCGCCTCCGCGCCGCCACCCTTCTGCTGTTCGCGAGCTTTGTGCTGCTGGTGGCGGGCGCGAGCGCCTATTACCTCGAGCAGCAGCGCCAGGCCGCGATCGACACGGCGCTGCGCACCGCGCGCGGCGCGCTCGACACGGTGCAATACCAGGCGGCGCAAACCTTCGGCGACACGCTGCGCATGACCGAGGGCGTGGCCGACGTCTACCTTGAACAGCTCGCCCACAACCAGGTGGACGAGGCCTCGCTGCACCGATTGATGAGCGCCAAACTTCCGCACATGCAGGGCCTTTTTACCGTCACGCTGTTCGACACCGAACGCCGCGGTATCGCCGGCTCACGTACATATCCGGTGGACGTCTCCGTACTCTTGACCAGCGGCATGGCGTTTGACGCTTTCACCGACATAGGCGACGGCATTTTCTTCGGCCAGCTTTACAAGAACATCCGCCCGGGCTGGCTTGCCGGGGAGTGGTTCCTGCCCTACGGCAAGATCGTCCGCGATGACAGCGGCATTGTGCGCGGTTATGTCGTCGCGCTGTTCAACGCAAACTTCTTCGCCCAGTACTACGCCACACTCGACTTTGGCGCCCGCGGCCGGATCTCGATCTGGTCCGCCGACGGTCACATGCTGGCGGCCAGCCGCAACGAGAGCCGCGGCGCGGTCAATCCCGCCATGACTGAGGAGATACGCAAACTCCGCGCCACACCCGGGGGGCGCAGCATCGCCTACACGCCAGGGCGCGGCGATGGGGAAAGCCGGGTCACCGCGCTGGGCCTGGTCGGCACGCTGCCGGTGTTCGCCACGGTGGAGCTGGACGGCAGCGACTTTCTCGCCGCCTGGCGCGCGACGCGTAACCAGATCTTCCTGGCCATGGCCGTTGTGATCCTGGGGGCGGCGATCTTCGCCGTGATCATCCTGCGCCAGTTGCATCACACCGAGCAGAATGAACTGGCGTTGCGCCACGCCAAGGCCCTGGCGGAAGACGCCAACGAGGCCAAGAGCCGCTTCCTCGCCCACATGAGCCATGAGTTCCGCACGCCGCTCAACGCCATCATGGGATTCTCGGAAATCATCAAGAACAAGGTGTTGGGCGGAACCGTATCGCCGGACTACATCGGCTACGCCGCCCATATCCATCGCTCCGGCGAGCATCTCCTGCATATCGTCAATGAAATCCTGGACACCGCCAAGATCGAGTTGGGCGGCGAACCGCTGCGGCAGACGCCGACGGATATCCGCACCGTGGTCTTGGGCGCCGTCAACTTTGTCGAAGGCCTCGCGGCCGGGAAGGACATCAAGCTGCGGGTCGCGCTGCCAAATGAATTGCCGATGATCTCCAGCGACGACCGCTTCGCACGCCAGGTCCTCATCAACCTGCTGTCCAACGCCATCAAGTTCTCGCCCCAGGGGGCGGAGATCGTTGTGGGCGCGCGCAACCATGCGGATTTCGGCGTCACGGTGTCGGTGGCCGATCATGGGCCGGGCATCGAACCGGGTCTGCTGAAGCGCCTGGGCGAGCCGTTCCTGCAAGCCAACCCCGCGCTCTCGCACTCCGGCCAGGGCACCGGCCTCGGTTTATCGATCTGCAAGCGCTACATGGATCTCCTGGGTGGCGATCTGAAGGTGGAAAGCACCCTCGGCAGCGGAACCACCGCCACTATCCGCTTCCCGCGCGCGCTGGTTATTACCGCGCCTGCCGTGTTGAAACCGGTCGCCTGACACCGTCCCGCGGCGGCTTATGTCCGCGGCTGCACACCCGACGGCGGCTTGATCACGGGCATTTTTGAATCCATCGGCGGCGCCGGCTTGATGATGTCGCCGTCGCCGGTGGGGGGCGGTTTCACAACGGCCGGACGATCGGTGCCCGGTGCGCCGCTCGGATTGACAGGCGGCGCCATCAGCGGCGGGGCCGGACGCACCTCACCGCTCGGCGGCACGGTAAGCGGCGGCGCCGGACGCAGCTTTTCCAGCGGCGTGACAGGGTCCTTGGGCGCCATACAGCCGCCCGCGGGGATCGGCTTGTCCGGCATACACGGCGGAAGCTTCTCCGCCGGCGCCGCGTTGACGGAGAAAGCCAAACCCAAAAGGCTGAAGCCGAACCCGGCGATGACGGCCGCCATGAGTCGCTTCCTGCGTGTTGTCATTGTTCCCTCCTCGCGCTCACCGCGCGGTTACACCACCAGCTGTTTTTTTATGTAAGCGCCGATTTTGGCGTAAATGGGAAATGTTTGAGTCGGCGATTCCGAGGAGGCCCGCAGGCGCAACTTTGGCGACAGCCACGGCGTTCAGCACAAAGCCCCACAGGAGACCGCCGATGCCGCAACCTCGAACCCCCTCTGACGCGCCATCGGGAATCAGCGGCGCGGCGGAAAAGTCCGCGCCCCTGCCCGGCAAGCCTTCACCCGAGATCCTTCCGCCTGAGAAGCCCGAACCTCCGCCCCAGGCGCCGCCGGAAGTGCCGGACCCTGGGCCCAAGCAGCCCGAAGATGACCCGGTCAAACCCGTCCCGCAGGAGTTGCCGCCGTCACAACCGTCGGCGCCGGAAATAGAGCCGTATGAGCCGCCGCCCGCCATCGATCCCGGCGTGCCGCAGCCGCGGGCCTGACGCGCTCAAGGTTTGGTGAAGAACATCAGATGCTGCCACGGCAGGCTGTCGTCTGTGCGTTGCCAGACCAGGCCCACGGCCGCCATTTCCTTCTTGGCCTGCTCCTGGGTCATGCGGTGCGTGTCGCGGATCGGCACCTTGGGATCTTCGCCCCTGTATTCCACCAGCGCTATACGCCCGCCGGGCTTCAGCACCCGCGCCATGGCGAGCCCCATTTCGCGCGGGTAGGAGAACTCGTGATAGGTGTCGACCAGCAGAATGAGATCGATGGCATTCGGTTTCAGGCGCGGGTCAGCCACGCCGCCCAGCACCGTGACGATGTTGGCGCCGCGCTCCTTGCTCTGGCGCGCCTTGATCATGTCCAGCATCTCTTTCTGGATATCCACCGCGTAGACGTAGCCCTGGGGCACAGCGGCCGCGAGACGGAAGCTGAAATACCCTGACCCCGCGCCGATATCGGCGACCGCGTCGGTAGGCTTGAGGCCCAGCAGGGACACCAAGCGTTCGGAGCTTTCCTCCTTGTTGCGTTCGGGCCGGTCCAGCCATTCGGCGGCTTCATGACCCATCACGTAAGCGATCTCGCGGCCCATGTAGGACTTGCCGATGCCGTCCAGGCTCGGCCCGGTATTGGCGTAGCCGTCCTTGTCAGGCGCCGCGGCGAAGGAGGGCATCGAAAGAATGAGGATCGCCGCACACACCCATCGCAGGATCATGGCTTGTCCCTTTCCGCATCCAGGGCATGGGGATCGTGATCGATGACGGGCGGGATTGGTCGTTGGCCCGGCCGTTGGCCGCCGGGGGGCATGGGTCCCGCGCCCACCACCCAAACGTTCCCGTACTTCTTCCCAAATAGGAAAAACAGCAACGCCAGCACCGGCACCACGATCAACGCGGCCAGGAAAGCGTAAACGAACAGCACCAGCACCACCGCAACGACCGCCAGAACGAAGGCAACGCGGATGAGGCGGGCGATCATACCGCGTTTTCCGCGTGCGGGAAAACGCGCCCATCCAGAGTCCGTTCGAACATGCGGTAGGTTTTGTAGACCCGCCCGCCGATGTCTTCAATGGAATGACAGGTCTGGGTGTTAGTCTCAAGCACCCAGCTCATCTCGCACACGGGCATGCGCAGCTTCAATGAGGCTTCGCGCACGGCACCGACGGTGAGGAGGGCGAGCTGAGAGCCCATGGGCTTGTTCTTGAATTCGGGAACCACGCCCATGAGGATCACGCGCGTACCGGAGAGAAACGAGCGCCGCGTCAACAGGCGCCACACCAGCTTCGCCCAGCCGAACGGCCACAGTTTTCCCTTCAAATCGCGGATCATCTCGTTGAAGTCTGGCAGCGCCACGCACATGGCGGCGGGCTTGCCGTCGACGGTGGCGATGGAGATAAGTTCTGGAATGACGATCAGCTTGACCTCGTCGGCGAGGTACTTGCCTTCCGCCTCGGTCATGGGGAGCGCGCCCCAGTTGTCCACCCAGCCCGCGCGCCAGATATCGACGATGGCGGCGAAGTCTTCGTCGTAACGCTTGGGATCGAGCGCACGCACGGCGATGCGCGGATTGCGCGCGAGGCTGCGCTTCAGCCACTTCAGCTGCTTGAAGGGCAGCGCCGTGTCCATGGGCGTGAGATAGGCGCGCATGTCCACGGCCTTGGTGAAGCCGGCGGTCTCCACCAGTTTCTGATAATAGGGCTGGGCATGACCCATGGCGACGCGCGGGGGGCAGTTGAAGCCGTCGATCAGCAAGCCCGCTTCATCCTGGTTGATGTTGAAGCCGAACGGACCGACGACCCGTTTCATCCCCTTCTCGCGCAGCCAGGCGATGGCGGTCTCGAACAGCGCGTTCGCCACGTCCTGGTCTTCGACGCACTCGAAGAACCCGAAGAATCCGGTGGCGTCCTTGTAGAGTTCGAGGTGGTTGTGATCGATCTGCGCCGAGATGCGGCCCACCAGCTTTCCCGCGCGCTCCGCCACCCACAACGCGGCCTCGCCGTGCTGGAACCAGGGATTGCGCTTCGGATTAAGACGCGGAGCCTCGCCCACGGCCAGCGGGCCCAGTTCGAGGGACACCGGTGCGATCCAATAAGGATCGTGGCCCTGCGTCACATGCGCCACGCGGCTGAAGTCCGCGACGCTGGCGCCTTGGCCGACACGGCGCAATGTAATGGCCATGGGACGGGCGCTCAGGTGGCGGCTTGTCCGGCCGCTTCGCGTTTGCGCTGCGCCGGATTGGTGTTGTAAGGCCAGGTCGGCGTGAGCTTGGCGACGTAAGGATAGCTCTTGGCCACGTCCTCGTCGTAACCGAGGTTGAACACGGTCGCGGACCGGGGCCGGTCCTTGGGGCCCTGATAGAACGTGCCCAGCACCTTGTCCCACCACAGATTGGTGATGCCGTAGTTGCCGTTCTCGTTGTGGAAGTGGTGCGCCATGTGGAATTTTTTAAGCTCGCGCACCCATCCCCACTTCGGCACGTAGCCGAGGTGCTGGATGCAGTGGAAGTATTCATAGACGCAGGTCTGGATCACGCCCGTGGCCAGCGCCGCCAAAGCCCCCGTCCAGCCCGCGATGGCATATCCCACCGGCATGGTCGCCGCGGCGACGGTCGGCAGCGTGGTGTAGAGCGCGCCGAACAGGACTTTCAGATTGTTGGGATCGCTGTGGTGGTCGTAGTGGATGCGCTTCCAGGTGCCGGCGGTGAGCGGCGATTTCCACATCCAGCGGCTATGCAGGATGAAGCGGTGCAGGAGATACCACACCACCGGATACAGAAAGAACGCGGCGGCCACCGCGGCCAGAACCGGGAGGAACGCCGCGCGGCCGTCCATCAAATCCTTCACCGCGAACCCGCCGGCCGCGAGCGCGACCACGAAATACGCGGCGATGGCGTAGTACTGGAAATAGGCGAGCGTCAGCTCCCGCAGATTCATGCGGTCGAGGTGATAGGCCCGGTCGGTCCAAAATCCGAACTTGAAAGGCTGCGTCAAAGTGGTCTCGCGAACGCCGTAAACACTTGGCGTTTATATAAACCCGCTCAGGTGCGGGCGCCAGTGTGCTCAAGGTTGAACACCAGCCAGATTCCGCCTGTCCCGAATAGGGCCAGTGGCAGCCAGGCCGCGAACGACGGCGGCAGGGACCCGAACTGGCCCATGGCGAGCAGGATGTTGTCGATGACGATGAACGAGAAGCCGAAAGTGATGCCCCAGACGAGGGTTAGCGCCGGCGAGCCCTGGCGATGGTGGCTGAAGGCCGCGATGGCGGCGAGCAGCGGCATGAGGGCGAGCACGATGGGGCCGGCTATCTTCTGTTGTAACCATGTTTCATAAAAATACGTGGGCCGTGAGCCGACGCTGACCTTGCCGACATATTCCTGAAGCGCGTTGAGCGAGAGCTGGTTGGGGTACGCCTGCTCGTGGATGAAATGCTCGGGCTTAAGCTGCGTATCCCAGGCCGGCGGCGCCGTGTCGGGGCCGCCGACGCGCGCGATATCGAACAGGCTCCAGCGCTCGTTTTCCCACACCGCCAGGCGGATGGTCACGATCTCGGTGATGTCGGCGTGGGTGCCCTGGCGGAACAGGCGGATGTCGTTGAGCACCTGGCCTTCGCGCGCCACATGGCCGACGTGGATGATGGTGTTGCCCTCCACCAGCCAGCTGTTGTCGTCGGCCTTGATCTGGCCGTCGGCCTTGAAGCCGGCGCTGCGCCAGTCCTGCAGGCTGCTGCTGGCGGGCACCACGACGAATTCGCCGAACAGGAACAAGGCGGCGGACAGGCCCACCCCGATCCCCACCAGGCCGCCCACCAGGCTGAACACCGAGCGGCCGGCCGCGCGCATGGCCAGGATCTCGCTGTTGCGCGCCATGCCGAGCAACGCCATCAGCGCGCCGAGGAGTCCCGCGAGCGGCGCCAGCGTTTCAATGAGCGAGGGCGCGCGCAAGGAGACATAGCGCATGAGAGATGAGATCGGCGGACCGCCGCCGGCGAGGATTTCGTTGGCGGTGGCTAAAAGGTCGAGGGTCTGGAGAAACACCACCAGGCCTCCGAGCAGCGCCACGAAATGCCCGACGAAGGAGCGCATCAGATACCGGGACATGATCATGTGCTGACCATCATGCGTTCACGGGCGGCTTGCGGCGGAATACCGAGAGAATGCGGTCGCGGAACGACAGCCAGGCCGCCTCAAGCTGCTGCACCGGCGGCGTGCCCGCCTTGAGGTCGGTGCGGATGAACAGATACGTGGTGCCGATGGCGTAGAGCGCGAACAGCGACCACAGGATCACGCCCGCCGGCGCGCCGGTGGCGCTGGCGTAAGCGGCCGTGAAATCCAGGCACTTGTGATAGCTGACGATGATGGAGAGCCCGAGCACCAGGCCGAAGGAGCGCGACGAACGCCGCGTCATGATGCCCATGGGCGCGGCCAGCAGCGGCAAAAACAGCATCGAAAGGCCGAACACCAGACGGTTATGGAACGCCGCGGCCACCGCCGACGGCGCCACGATCTGCTCGGGCGGCTCCTCCGGCTCGGGGTTGGCTTCAGCCTGAGAGCCGAAACGGCCGGAGATCAGGTTATAGCGATAGCCGCGCAACAGTTCGGCAATGGTCAGTTCGCGCTCGTCGCCGCCGCGGCCGCGGAAGCGCATCAGCTCGGCGAGATTGAGCGGCCAGTCCATGCCGTCGAACTGCAAGGTCGAGGTGGCGTGGGTGGTGGGATTCCATTCCGAACGGTTGCCGTTATAGAGGCGCAAGGACACGTTGCCGTCGAGACCGCCGGTGATCAGCTCGCCCTGCTTGGCGGTGAGCGTGGTGATGCGGCCGTCGGGCTCTTGCTTATGAGCGAAGACGCCGTAGAGCTCGCGGCCGCCCGAACGCGATTGATCGACGCGCAAGGTGTAGCCGTTGGGCAGGTTCATGAAGATGCCTTCGCCGATGCCCTGCTCAATCACGCCGGAGGTGACTTTGAACAGGATCAAGCGATAGCCATAGAAGGTGTAAGGCTGCACATAGCCCGACAGAATGAAATTCAGCACCATCATGACAAAGGCGAGGGCGACCGCAGGGCGGATGAAGCGCACAATGCCGACGCCGCAGGACTGGATGGCGTCCAGTTCCGCTTGCATCGACAGCTTGCGGAAGGCCAGCAGCACGCCCAGGAACAGGCCCACCGGCAGCGCCAGGGCGATATAGCCCGGCACCAGATTGAAAAGCATCTGGAACACGACCAGGGTCGATACACCGTTGCCGACGGCGATATCCAGAAGGCGCATCAGCCGGTCCATGCTCAGGATCATCGCCGCGACCAGCAGCGTGATGAGCAGGGTTGGAATGATCTGGCGCAGAAGGTAGCGGTCGAGGGCTTTCATCATTTCGCGTACGCGGCCAAGGAAACGCGGCGCGGCCTTTTATGTTACAGAACGTGTTACTTCGCAGACTTGGCGTATCGCGCGGTTACAATCGCGGGCTTATGCCACAACCGCGATTCAACCAGAAGATCGCGGATTTTAAGGAAGTCATGGCCCGCGCGCCAGCACGCCTTTTTTTGGCGCCGAAGCGCGCGGCGCGGCGGCGGTGATGCTCAAAGAAGGTTGATTCGCCGCGATTCTCTGGTTGGCGAGACACGCGGCCCGCGCCAGGCCCGCGCGTGCAAGCTTTGGGCCTGTTCGCGCGAAGCCTCAAGCTTGACGCAATCCGCTGAGGATTAGCCGGCGGCGGAGCGCTTGGCGGCGGGGGGCGCGATCAGGCCCAGGCGCAGCGCCACATCGGCGAAGGTGCCGATGATCTGGTCGATCTGCGCTTCGGTATGCGCGGCGCACAGGCTGCAGCGCAGCAGCGAGTAGCCGAACGGGGTCGCCGGCGGCAGGGCCAGGTTCACATAGACCCCGGCTTCGATCAGGCCGCGCCAAAAGGCTATGGCGGTCTGCGGGTCCGGCGCCACCACCGCGATCACCGAGCTGACCTCGCTGCCGAGCTTCAGGCCCAGATCCGTGAGTCCCTGGTGCAGCTGCTCGGCATTGCGCATCAGGCGCGCGCGCAAGGCGCCGCCCTGCTTGATGAGCTTGAGATTGGCCGTGGCCGAGACCACCACCGACGGCGGCAGCGACGCGGTGAACACATAGGCGCGGCACACCAGGCGCAGCACGTCGAAATGCGGATGGTTGGAGACGCAGAAGCCGCCGACGGTGCCGACCGACTTGGAGAAGGTGCCGACGATGAAATCCACGTCGTCTTCGACACCGGCTTCTTCCGGCAGGCCGCGGCCGTAGCGGCCCAGCACGCCCAGCGAGTGGGCTTCGTCCGAGAGCAGGTAAACGTTGGTGAACTTCTTTTTGACCGCGACGATCTCGGCGATGGGCGCCTTGTCGCCGAGCATCGAGTAGATGCCTTCGATCACGATCAGTTTGTTGCCGGGCTTGCCTTCAAGGCGCGCGAGGCGCTTCTCGAGGTCGGCGGCATCGTTGTGGCGGAAACGGATCACCTGAGCCTGGCTGCCGCGCACGCCGTCATAGATCGAGGCGTGAGAGTCGGCATCCATGAGGATGTAGTCTTCAGGCCCCATCAGCGTCGACAGAATGCCGAGGTTGGCGAGAAACCCGGTGGAGAAGACCATGGCATGGTCTTTCTGGAAGAAATCAGCCAGCGCCGCTTCCAGGTCCTTGTGGCTGCTGTAGGTGCCGTTGAGGACGCGGCTGCCGGTGGTGCCGGTGCCGCTGGCTTCGAGCGCTTCGTGCGCGGCCTTCAAGGCTTCCGGTGAGAAGGTGAGGCCGAGGTAATTGTTGGTTCCGGCCAGGATGGTGCGGCGGCCTGCGATCATCGCCTCGGTCGGCGAGAGCAGCTCGTCCATTTTCACCTGGAAGGGATTGATGCCGCCGTCGCCGAGCAAAGCGTCGCGCTGGGCCATCAGGGGCGCGAAGCGGTCGAACAGATCAGCCATGAATAGTCTCCGTGAAATCAAAACCAGACGGGACGCGACTCAAGACTTTTCCCGGACCGCGAAGCGGTCCACGTATTGAATGGTCGCATTTCCGGCGGTGAACCGGTGCCCACTTCACCGGGAAGTGCTCTCAGTCAAAATCTTTTCGATCGCGACCGCCAGCTCACCCACGGTCGCCACATCCGGCAGGATGTTGAGCGGAACCGAGATGTCGAAGGCGTCCTCGACCGCGGCAACGAACTCCATGACGATCAGCGAGTCGAAATTAAGATCCTCGGTGAATCGTGTCGCCGCGGAAAGCGGGGCATTGGTCTTGTTGAACGGACCCAGGATCGGGATCAGCCTAGCGACAATCTCGGCCGGGGCGCTCATAGCTAAAACCAGTCCACACTTTTCCACCTGTGCGGCGAAAAACCGCTAAACCCGCACAAGTCCTTGGAAAACTTGTGCGGGAAGCGCCCGGCAAGAACAAATCAACTTAGGGGTTACTCTTTAACAGGCCCCGTGAGCGGTACCAGGCAACCGCATCGGCAAAGCCTTTTTCTATATTCCACAAGGGCTTAAAGCCTTCGGGCGAAACCCCGGCGGCGACCCAGTCGGGGTGCAGGAATTCGCGCATTTTCTCGAACCCGAGAACGCTCGCCCGCCCGGTGACCTGGCTGAACAGGCTCCCGGCGGCGCCGACGGCGTACAGAACCGGCGCCGGCAGGCGGACCACTTTGGGGGTTTTCCCCAGGGCTGCGCCGGCCGCCGCCGCGATTTCGGCCCAGGCGTAGCCCCCCGGCTTGCCGTCGTCGAACTCCACGGGCTGGGCCGGGACAGTCTCCGCCGCCACGGCCTCCGCCAGGACCCGGCCGACGTCGTCGGCATGGACCAGCGAGATCTTGCCGCCGCCGGACGGCGCCACCAGCCACCCCCGCTCGGCCATCTGGAAAATGCGCAAGGTCTCCATGTCCCCGGCGCCGTAGACGGCGGGCGGACGCAGGATGAGCGTGGGCAAGCGCGGCGCAAAGGCGCGCAGCACCTGCTCGGCGGCGCGCTTGCTGGCGGCATACGACGAGAGCTGCGGTTCGCGCGCTGCGATCGAAGAGACCAGGATGAATCGCGGCGGCTTGACCTGGGCGGCGGCGATGCCGGCAAGCCGGCGGGTGCCGCCGGCGTTGATGTCGAAGAACGCATCGCGCGAACGCGCCTTGATGGCGCCGGCGCAGTGGATCACCGCGTCCGCGCCCTCGATCAGCGCCGCGAGCGCGGCTTCATCCTCGAGCGCGCCTTGAACCCAGGCGACATTGTCCTGCGCCGCCTGCGGCCGGCGCGTCAGCGCGCGCACCTGAAAGCCGGCGGCGGCGAGAGCGCGCAGAAGATAGCCGCCGACAAACCCGGTGGCGCCCGTGACCGCGACGTTACGGGGGGCGCTCATGAAGGTCAGCCCTCGTCGGCCACGGCGGCGCCGTCGCTGTCTTGGGGGAGCGCCGGGATCTCGCCGCGCTCGTACATGGCCTTGGCGCGGGCGCGTGCGAGCTTACCGGAACTGGTCTTTGGCAGGCTGCGGGGCGCGACCAGGATCACGTCACATGTGACACCCGCGGCTTCCTGCACCCGCGCTTTGACTTCGGCGGCCAGGCGCTGGCGGTCGACGGCCTTCGCGGCGCGGCACTGCACCAGCACGGCGGGCCGTTCGTTCTCCCCGGCGCCGAGCAGCACCGCGGCGCTGTCGCCGGAGCGCAGGCCGTCAACATGCTCCACGGCCCATTCGATATCCTGCGGCCAGACGTTGCGGCCGTTGATGATCATCATGTCCTTGGCGCGGCCGACGATCACCAATTCGCCGTTCAGCCAGTACCCGAGATCACCGGTGTTCAGCCATCCATCCTGCAGCGCATCGGCGGTGGCTTCGTCGTCGTTGAGATAGCCGAGCATGACGCTCGGGCCCTTGAAGAAGATGCGGCCCACCGTGCGTTCGCCGACCACCGTGCCGTCGTCGGCGCGGATCTCGACCTTGTGCTCGGGCAGCACTTTGCCGCAGGCAACGAACGTGCGCGCGTCCGGCGCGGTTTCCGCAACGGGTGCGGCGCGGTGATCTTCGAGCGCGTTCTTGTCGACGTGATCGAGCGTCAGGCCCGCGTCGTTGCCCGAGAAGCTGACCGCGAGCACGCATTCCGCGAGGCCGTAGCTGGCGCAGAACGCTTTGTCGGAGAATCCGTAAGGCCGGAAAGCGTCGGCAAAGGCCTGCATGACCTTCGGCTTGATCATTTCACCGCCGATGCCGGCGAGGCGCCATTTGGAGAGGTCGAGCTGCAGCGAGCCCTCGGCCATGGTCGAGACACGCCGCGCGCACAGCTCGTAGCCGAAGGACGGCGCATAGGTGATGGTGGCGCCGTTGTCGCCGAACACCTTGAGCCAGGTGAGCGGCCGGCGCGCGAAATCCTCGGTCGCCAGGAAATCCACCGACGTCTGGCTGGTGGAGCCGCACAACACGAAGCCCACCAGTCCCATGTCGTGAAAGAACGGCAGCCACGACATACCGCGATCGTGTTCGCGCACGCGAATCCCGAAGGTATTCATGCCCAGGCAGTTGGCCATGAGGTTGGCGTGCGACACCATCACGCCCTTGGGAAAGCGCGTCGAGCCCGAGCTGTACTGGATATAAGACAGGTCACTGGCCTTGACCGGCGCAAGGTCGCCCTTCTCCGGCAGCGCGGCGATGTCGGCATGGGAACCCACCAGCGCCAGCGCCAAGCCCTCGGCCGCCTCGCGCACGAGCGGCATGAAGTCGGCGGGGCCCAAGACCATGCGGGCCTGTGAGGACACCAGCTGCGCCTTGATCTGATCGATATACGCCTCGCGCCGGCCGAAGGCCGTGGGCAGCGGCATCGGCACCGGGATCAGCCCCGCATATTGGCAGGCGAAAAACAGACTGAGGAAATCGGGCGCGGTCGACGCCAGGAGCGCGACCCGCTCGCCGCGCTTGAGACCCGCCGCCAGGAGCCGCCGGGCGAGACTGTGCGCCTGATCGCGCAAGTCCCGGTAAGGGAACGCCGACGATAGCTGGCCGCGCGCGGAGTAGAAGTTGAATCCCGCCGCCCCTTGCGCCGCATAGTCGAGGGCTTCGCACAACGTGGCGAAATCGCCGAGCCGCTTGGGCTTGCCGGCGAGAGTCGGCGTGGGTTTGGCCGGCATCGGGTTCATAAGCGGGGCGGACGCAGCCGCGGGGGCCGTCTGTTGCATGGCGGGGTTTTCTCCATTGGCGCGTCCCCGGTCAACTCACCGAATGTAACAAGTATTGCATCTTGCTTCACACAGGCCTTTTAGGCCCTTCGCGTCTGCACTTTATAGGGGTCCGGCTCTCACACAGCTGTGATTCTCATGGCCGGGCCCCTCGTCTATGATGGCGCGCCTCTGGAAACCCCGGGGCCATCAAGACACTGGGCATCTAACATGCGCACGCTGAACCTGCACACTTTGGCCGCCATGGCGGCGGGCGCCGCCCTGGCCGTGGCCGACCCCGCGGCCGCGTCCGACCCCAAGGGCAAGGAAAAGTGTTACGGCGTCGCCAAGGCCGGGGAAAACGGCTGCGCCGCCGCCAACGGCACCCATTCCTGCGGCGGCCTCTCCAAGGTCAACTATAGCGGCCAGGAGTGGAAGCTGGTGCCGGGCGGCAGTTGCGAAAAGATGGGCGGCAGGCTGGAGCCCTTCGAAGGCCCCTCGCCGCTCGATCCCGCGTCCAAGAAGAAGTAGTTTTACCGTCCCTTCAACATGTGAGGCTGCTTGGTCCGCGCAATCCCAGGAGCGGCCGGGATCGGCTTACGCCATCCCCATGACCTCGCGCTCGCGCGCGAGCCTGCGGGCACGCCGTTGACGACACCCTGGGTGGAGGTGCACAGCGAGAACTTCCTGTGCGACGGCGGCCCGCGCCTCGCCGTGCTGGCGGCGGTGCGGGAACGCTACCCGGTCAGCTGCCACGGCGTGGGCTTGTCGCTGGGATCGGCCGAAGGCCTCGACGCCGCCCATCTCAAACGCCTGCGTCACCTGTTCGACTGGGTGAAGCCGGGCCTGGTCTCCGAGCATTTGTCCTGGAGCGTCACCGGCGGAGTTTATCTCAATGACCTTCTGCCGTTGCCCTACACGGACGACTGCGCGGCGGTGCTGGCGCGGAATATTTCCCACGCCCAGGACGCCCTCGGCCGGCAGATCCTGGTGGAGAACCCCTCGCGCTATCTGAGCTTCCGCGAGTCCCGGATGCCGGAGGCCGCATTCCTCGCGCGCCTGGTGGAAGACACCGGCTGTGGCCTGCTGCTGGACGTGAACAACGTCTATGTGAGTTGCGTTAACACCGGCGGCAGCGCGGAAGACTACCTGCGGGAGGTCCCGGCGGACGCCGTGGGCGAGATTCACCTCGCCGGCCACACCATCGACGGCGCGGGCGATACCCGTGTGTTGATCGACACCCACAGCACGCATGTCTGCGACGAGGTCTGGGCGCTTTATCGCGCAGTGATAGGTCGCCTGGGCGCGCGGCCGACGCTGATCGAGTGGGACCGCGACCTGCCCGAGATCGGCGTGCTGTTGGACGAGGCCGCGCGCGCCGCCAGGATCATGGCGGAGGCCGCGTGATGCTGGCCGGGCTGCAGCGAGCCTTTCAGGACGCGGTACTGGGAGAAGCGGACGGCACGCTCGCCGAGCACGTCACCGCGCCGGGCCTCGCGGCGCGCATCGCGGTCTATCGCAATACCGTGCAAGGCAGCCTGGGCGAGGTGATCGCCGCCGCCTTTCCGGTAACGCGCCGCATTGTCGGAGATGCGTTCTTCTCAGCCCTGGCGCGGCGCTTCGCCGCCGGCCATCCACCGCGCCTGCCGCAGCTCTCGGCCTACGGCGCGGACTTTCCGGATCTCCTGGCGGAAGAGGCCGCGCTTCACCGGCTGCCTTACCTCGCCGACGTGGCGCGGCTGGAATGGGCGCGCGGGGAATCCTACTTCGCCGCCGAAGCGCCGGCGCTGACGCCGGGCGTGCTCATCGAAACCTCTCCCGAAGCGTTGGACGCATTGAAACTCCGCCTGCACCCGGCGACACGCCTGGTCCGGTCGCCTTACCCGATCCACCGCATCTGGCAGGTCAACCAGCCCGAGGTCGAGGACGTCCCGGCGGTGGACATGAGCGTTGCTGAGAATGTCGTGCTGACACGCCGTGAAGGCCGTGTGGCTTTGCGCCTCACCTCCGCGGGGGACGCCGCGCTGGTCGCGGCGATCGCGGAAGGTGAGGGCCTGGGTGACGCCGCGGCGCGGGCCTTGGCGGAAGATGCGGCATTCGACCTGGAATCGGCCCTGCGCGATCACCTGATCGCGGGCACGTTCCGGAACTGACTATTTCACTTCGAAACCGGTGCGGGCGAGGAGCGTGTAGAACTCCTTGATCGCCTTTTCCTTCTCCTGCGGCTCGGGGATGTCCGCGGTGTACTCGAGGATGAAGTCCTTGCGCTTCAGGTAGCTGATGACGATGTCGTGGGCGATGGTGGTCGCCCGTCCGATGGTCAGCACGCCGGAGGCGCAGAATGTCACCAGGCGCGAGGCCCGTTCGCGGAACGGCAGGCGCTTGTCATCCAACCGTTCGATCACGCCCTGCGAAATGATATAGTCCGACACCAGGTCGTCGAACTTGTTGGCCAAGGGATCGCGCGCGCGCGGCTCCAGCCGGGACTCCAGCACCAAACGCTGGATGGCCGCGGCTTCCTGCAGGCGCGCCTTTTCGGTGCGCGCTTCGGGCGCGATTTTCTGAATGGTGTTGAGCTGCGCGGCCAGGTCGCGCACCTGGCCTTCGATCATTGCCCTGAAGGCGGCATCGGATTCCGGATCGTACATCGCCAGCAGGTAGACGAACTTGCGCTTGCCCGAGGTCAGCTTGTCGCGCACGCCTTCGGCCGCGCGCTTGAAGCCGGTGGCGCCGCCGACATTCGCCAGGCGCGCCCAACGGCCGGTCAGCCCCGTGGCCACGGGGCGTCCGCCGATCACGCCCTGGTCGGTGACCAGGCGGTCGAGCAGCTGGTCGTAGAACACCTTGTCGCCGTTCGGGTCTTCGCTGTTGGTGAGGCGCACGGCGCTGTCGAGGTCGCGCTGGATACGCTCGAACAGCACGCGCTTCGAGCGCGGCAGCAGGTCGGCGGCGAACAGCGTGTTCAGAAGCTCGAGCAGGTCCTCGGTGGCGAACTTGGTGGGTTTGCACTTGCCCTGCATCAGATCGACGATGCGCAAGACCGCGTCGCCGAGATGCTTGGAGACGCCGATCACATCCTTGATCACGCTCTTGGAGACGAAGATGTCCGCCATCATCTCGTCGACCATGGCGCGGGCGCGTTCATCCTTCTGCGACTTGGCGATCGGCAGCAGGTTGGCCATCTTGCCGAGCCAGCCCTGCCAGTTGGTGGTGGCGCGCGCAAAGGCGACGTTCGCCATGTAGGTGCGTTCCTCGGGGTCCGGGAACTTGGCGTCGATGCGCGCGAGCATTTCGTCCAGGGTCGAGTTCTTGAGTTCGGGCAGCTGCTTCGAATCCGCCTCGCGGGCGCGGGCGGAGATCCGTTCCACCGCCTGCCAGATCAAGTCCTTGCGCTTGCGGTTATCGCCGCCGGTGGCGCGCGCATGCAGAGCCGCGATCTTGTCCACGGCCGACGGCACCATGGAATCGATATTGAGCATCCGTTTCAAATTCTTGTGGCTGTGCAGGAGCTCGAGCGGGGTCATCTCCTGCTTCTCGAGGTACTTCGAGAAGATGCGCGCCATCGTGTTGCGCGCCGTGGTCTGGTAGTAGTCCGCCACCTGCTCGCACAAAGGCGCGGCCTCGACCGGCGTGATGGAATAGTCGGTGGTGTCTTCCACCTCCTTCATCTGGCAGAAGATCTCCGACTCACGCACGTTGGTCTCGGAGAACTTGGTCTCTTTGATGATCTTGACGCCGCCGATACCCTTCTGGGTCAGCAACGATTGCGCCTTCGCGCGCGCGGCCTCTTCGCTGGCCAGCACCTCATTAATTGCCCAACGCCCCTCGCGGTGCACTTGCACCTCGAACGTGGCACGGCCAAGGACTGCCATTCTGGTTGTTCCTTGCGCGTCCCGCCTTCCCCCAATTGGAGACGGGCCCCTGTCCGACTGACGGTGTAACAAATTCCTTAACGTTCACAAAACGGGAAATCGGGCCGGTTCAACGGCCTTTTACCCCAGGCGCCGGACGCGGCTTCGTTAACCAAAAACTATGGAAACCGGTGGATTATGGCGGAGTCTGCCGGGGTTTTGCCGGCATGGAGACAGCCCATGAACGCCGCATCGTCCCGCGTCACCCGCTCCTCACGCCTTACGCGCGCCATCCCCGTGGCCGCGGTGATTCTCTGTCTTGGACTCGCCGGCTGCGGCGACCCGGGGAAGGGGCAGGTCAAGAGCCTGAAG